>CAINSX010000023.1 GCA_903853185.1 uncultured Opitutia bacterium | reverse complement strand
CGCTGGGAGATCAACGACCCGTTCAAGATGGATAACTCCATTCCGCCCAAGCCGGTCGTCGACGCCGGTAAAGGAACAATCAACGTGATCAAGGGAACCATCGATCGCGTCAGCAATTCCGGCGGCATCGAAGCGACCCTGACCCGCAAGCTATCCGAAGTGACCGAGGTGGTCTGGCCCCTGCCCTCCCGCCTCAAGGAAGCCCAGACCAACGTCAGCCGCGGCGAACCAGCCAAGGCCCTCGATAACGTCGAAGCCGTGCTGAAGTTCTTCGAGCCGGTCAAGAATGTCCGCGGCTCCTGGTGGGCCCGCGCCTCCATCGTCAAGCTCGACGCCCTCGACCGCCTCGAGAACGACGCCGCCACGGAAGCCTTCCTAACAGCCTTCGAAAAGGAAGAAGCCGCCAAAATCCCCGAAGTTGCCACACAGATTCAATTGGCCCGCCTGACGCAGCGCGCCCGCAAGGGCGAACATGACGAAGTCATCAAGGAATCCACCGAGCTCCTGACCAAGGTCGATACCGCCGAACTCCAGGCCCGCCTCCACATCGTGAAGGGTAACTCGCTCTTCGCCTCCAAGAAGTACGAGGCCGCGATGGCCACCTACCTCCGCGTGCCAGTCTTCTTCGGCTCCGAGACCGAGCTCGTCCCGAAAGCCCTTCTCGGCGCCGCCCGCTCGTTCCGCGGCATGGATAGCCCGGCCCTCCGCGACCAGAAGCTAGAGGCCGTCTCCAATCGCTACCTCTACGACATCATCGTCTCCTACCCGGTCTCCAAGGAAGCCGAGGAAGCCAAGAAGATGCTCCCCAAGGAAGAACGCGCCAAGGCCGAGGCTGACCAGAAGAAGATCGCCGCCGGAGGACCGCTTCCTGAAGGCGTCATCATGGCCAAGCCCAAGCTGGCCGACGAAGAGAAGGTCGAAGGCAATAAGTGAGTCCTTGCCCCTTTCCAAATCCTAACCTAAATAACACCCTACACCCCATCATCATGAAGATGAATCTCCGTACCACCTCCCTCAGCGCTGCCTTTCTCGGCCTGATGACCATCGCGGCCTCCGCTCAGGAAGCCGCCGTCAAGCATGAGAAGACCCTCATGGACCTCTTCCATGAAGGCGGTTGGGTCATGTACCCGATCACCCTCTGCTCGGTCGCCATGATCTGGTTCATCGTCGATGGCTTTATCCGTACGAGCGCCGGCAAGCTCTACCCAGTCGACCACGTCAACCAGCTGCGCGAACTCTTCAAGAAGGGCGACTACGTCGGCGCCTACGCCTTCGCCAAGACCGCTGGTTCCCCCGTCGCTGACGTCGTCCGCGCCGGCGTCGCCTTCACCCCGGATGGCAAGACGATGACCGAAGAAGCGATCATCTCCGAAATCACCCGTATCCAGGCCGAACTCAAGGGCCGCTCCTCTTACCTCTCGGTGATCGGAGTCTGTACCCCGATGATCGGCCTCACCGGTACCGTGACGGGCATGATGAAGGCGTTCGAAAAGCTCGGCTCCTCCGGCGTGGGCGACCCCTCCAAGCTCGCCGAAGCGATCGGCGAAGTGCTCGTGGCCACCGCCTCCGGCCTCTTTATCGCAATCCCGGCGTTCATGTCCTACTACCTCCTGGCTAACCGCATCAACAAGGGCATCCACGACATCACCGAGATCGTGACCGGCCTGTTCCGCGCCTTCCCCTACGACGAAGTCGCAGGTCGCAAGGTCGGCGACGAAGAGATCTACGCCGCCAAGCCGGATTGGAACGCGTCCTCGAACGTCCAGTCGTAAGCCCTTTCCACCCCTAACCAAACAGCACAGCCATGGCAGGCGGAGGAGGAGGCGGAGAAGGGGAACCGGAGTTCCAGGTCGCGCCGATGATCGACGTGCTCCTGGTGCTGCTTATCTTCTTCATGTCCATCACCTCGTCGCAGGTGCTCAAGGTGGACAAGAATATCTCCCTGCCCGTCGCCGCCAACGGTGTGAAGCGAGACGACAAGGCCGCCGCCGGCCTGATCAATATCTCGTGGGACAAGACCACGGGCCAGGCCAAGTACAAGCTCGATGACCGCGAGCTCGACGCGAACGATAAGGAAGGCATCGCCAAGGAACTTGCTGACCGCAAGGGCACCAACGAGAAATACCGCCTGCTGATCCGCGCCGACAAGGAGTGCCATGCCAAGTATATCTCCAAGGCCCTCGAATGGGGCGCCGAAGCCGGCATCGACAACATCGCCTTCTCGGGCCTGAACCACGAGGAATAATCCATGAAGCAACTCGAACAGCAGCCCGAAGCCAATCCGGGCTTCCAGATCGCACCGATGATCGACGTCGTCTTCGTGATCATGCTCTTCTTCATGGTCATGGCCGGCGCGGTGAAGGTCGAGCATGAGCTGAAGACCACCCTGCCTGGCAACGCCGAGACCGCCAAGGAGACCGAACTTCCCGACGAGGTCACGATCGGCGTCAGCGAGACCGGCGAAATTACCCTCAACGAAGACCCCGTCGGCGCGCCCGGCGACAAGCTCCTCGAGAACCTCTACAACCAGATGAAGCAGATGGGGCAAGCCGCCGAGCAGTCCAAGACGAAGCTGCTCATCACGGTCCAGGCCGAAGAGAACGCCCGCTACGAGCGAGTCATCAACGTCCTCGACTGCCTCGCCAAGGCGAACATCTCCAACGTCACGTTCGCGGTATCCGATACGGAATAAGCGGTCAATCGACCGCCCTCAAAGGCCGCCTCCGGGCGGCCTTTCTGTTTTGCGGATTTGCCAAGCCCGCCGTCCATCTCATGCTCCCTCGCATGAAGACCGTCCTCGTCGCCACGCTCGCCCTCGCCTGCCTCGCCCTCTCGGGCTGCATCATCGTGATCGAACAGGCGCCCGCCGAGAAAGCCGCCCCAGCCAAGAAGGCCGCCGCCAAGCCGAACCCGGACAGTTCGTCGAAGTAAACCTTAGCGGCCGAAGCCGGCCTCAGACTCGAGGATCTTGCGGACGGACTCGAAGTCGTTGCCGATCCTGATCGGCGCCGGTGCCGGTAGCTCGCCCGGGAAGCGGGAGGCGTGGGCGTCTCCAAAAGCTTCCTGCAGCACGTCGGGGAATTTAGCGGGGTGAGCGGTGCCGAAGACCACGACGTCGTCGAGCTTCGCACCGTCACGAGCCAATAGATCCTCGGCGGCCTTCCAGCCGACCGCGGTATGCGGGCAAAGGATATAACCGCTGGCGTCGCGGACGCGGCGCATGGCATCGAGCGTGGCTTTGTCGTCGACGGTGACCGCACTGACGGCGGGACCACCCTCGCGCCAGGCGAGCAGGCGGCTGAGGTTATTCGGGTCGCCGATGTCCATGGCATTGGAAGCCGTGGGCTTGGCGCGACGCGGACGATACTCACCCGTGGTGAAGAGCTCAGGCAGCGGCGAATTGGTGTTGGTCGCGGCGACGAGCGCGGCGACATCCAGACCCATACGGCGAGCGAGCTGCACGGCGCCGACATTACCGAGATTACCCGAGGGCACCACGACTCCCATCCGGCGACCAGGCCCCAGCAGGCGCTTGGCGTGGAAAGCGAACGGGACCTGTGCAATCAGGCGAACGGGGTTGATGGAGTTCGCCGTGAGGAGCGGGCGGTGACGGCGCAGGGACTCGTCAGCGAGCGCATGCTTCACCATCGCCTGGCAATCGTCAAAGGTGCCGTCGACAGAAAGAGCCACGACACCGGGTCGGGCGCGGGCGATTTGCGATTCCTGCACGCCGCTGACGCCGATGCGCGGATAGAGTACCACGGCACGGACGCCGGGGACGCCGGAACATGCTTCAGTAACCGCGGCACCGGTATCACCGGAGGTGGCGGCCAGGACGGTCAGCTGCGGGAACTCGTCCCCGAGCACGCGCGCGGTGACGCGCACAAGCGTACGGACGGCGAAATCCTTGAAGGCTGCGGACGGGCCATGGAAGAGTTCGAGGACGGCGATCCGTTCGGCCGGCGTACCCTTGAACTGTTCAGGGCGCACGAGCGGCACCGGGAAGTTGAAGGCCTCCTGGCAAAGCTGGCGAAGGACCGCCGGTCCGAGGACCTCGGCAAAATACGGCGCCACGACGGCCTCGGCGAGGTCGGCATAGGAGGCGTCGCGATGACGCTCCACGAAGTCGGGCGCGATCTGCGGGATGTGCGTCGGCACCCAGAGGCCGCCCTTGGCGGGCATGGCCGAAAGCAATACATCACGGAGGGAACCGCGACAGGTGGCGTCGGCGGTGGAGACGAATTCCAACTTAGGACTCGGAGAGGACATGGACACCCTTGGGATTGATGCGCGAGACGTAAGGCGTGGCCTTGATCGGCACCGAAGAGAACACGGCGGCGACGGCAGTGGCGACCTTGCGGGCGGTCTCTTCACCGTCACAGAGCGCAAACACGCTCGGTCCAGCGCCGGAGATCGAGAAGCCCAGCGCTCCGGTGGCCATGGCGGCAGCCTTGGCTCGGTAGAACTCGGGAATCAGGCGGTGGCGGTGCGGCTCGGCGATGAGATCGTGGAGCGAGCGGCCGATGAGGGCGTAGTCGCTCTTGAAGAAGCCGCACAGGAGACCGCCGAGGTTGCCGCTCTGCTGCGTCGAGGTCTCGAGCTGGATCTGGCGCGGCATGATCTCACGGGCTACCTTCGTCAGCACGACGATGTCAGGATGCACGACCGCGGCCCAGAGACGTTCTGGGATCGGCACGTCCATGACGTCGAGCTCGGCGTTGGAACGGATGAGGGTGATGCCGCCGAGGAGACACGGACCGACATTATCGGCATGCCAGGCTCCGTCGGCCGCGGCTTCGCCGGCGACCACAAAAGGCAGGAGCTGACGACGCGTGAGCGGGTCGCCCAGGAGACGGTTGACGACGAAGGCGCCGCCGACGGCGCTCGCGGCGCTGGAGCCGAGGCCGCTGCCGAAAGGCATCTTCTTGTGAATCTCCATCTCAATGCCGAGGTCACTCTTACCGAGGTGGCGGAGGAGCGCGTGGGCGGAGACACCGGCGGTGTTCTTCTTGGAGTCCAGGGGCAGACGGCCGTCGTCACCCGTGATCTTGGTGATGCGCAGGCCAGGGGTCGTCGAGAAGCGGGCCACAATCTCGTCGCCCGGGGCGTCGATGCAGAAGCCAAGCACGTCGAAACCACAAGCCACGTTGGCCACGGTGGCAGGCGAAAAGATACGGACTTCTTTGAGCGGCTGAGCGGACATATGACCCCCTTTAACAGGGTTGGGCAGACCTTTCGGGTTGCCTCCCCATCGGTCAACGGTGAACATGACCGTTAACAGTCCTTTGATGTCCAACCGCATCCACCAGAACGGTTTTGTGACCGTGGCGGCCGCCTCGCCGGCCCTCCGCCTGGGGGACCCTGCGGCCAACGCCGCCCTGATCATCCAGGCCCTGGAAAAAGCCGCTCAAGAAGGGGTGGAAATCGTCGTCCTCCCTGAACTCTGCCTAACCGGGTATAGCTGCGGCGACCTCTTCGGCCAGCGGACCCTCCTGAATGGCGCCGTAAAGGCCCTGGGGCAGGTTTGCGAGGCCACGGCCAAGCTTGGCCTCACCGCCCTCGTCGGCACCCCTCTGGAGGTCAATGGACGCCTCTTCAACGTGGCCGTCGCGGTCTCCCGCGGCAAGGTCCTCGGGGTCGTCCCGAAGACCCACCTCCCCAACACGGGCGAGTTCTACGAGCAGCGCTGGTTCGCCTCGGCCCGGGTCGCCCCCGTCGCCGAAATCGAACTCCTCGGCCAGAAGGTCCCCTTCGGCACCGACCTCCTCTTCCAGGCGACCGACATGCCGGACTGCATGCTGGGCATCGAGATCTGCGAAGACCTCTGGGCCGTCGAACCACCGAGCGGAGCCCAGGCCCTCGCCGGCGCCACCCTGCTCTGCAACCTTTCCGCCAGCGACGAACTCCTCACCAAGGCCGCCTACCGCCGTGACCTAGTGAAGTCGCAGTCCGCCCGCTGCCTCGCCGCTTACGTCTACGCTGCCGCCGGCGCCGGCGAGTCGAGCACCGACATCGTCTACAGCGGCCACGGCCTGATCGCCGAGAACGGCGTCGTGCTCGGCGAGTCCGAGCGATTCCGCTTCGATCTCGCCCTGATCGTCTCGCAGATCGACCTTGACCGCCTTGCGGCCGAACGCCGCCGCAACAGCACCTTCTTCGGCGCCCCGGTGGCCGTTCGCCCCCGCGTCATCGGCTTCACCCTCGGCGTGCCAACCGGCCAGACCCCGAAGTTGCGGCGCCGTTACAGCCAGCACCCGTTCGTGCCGTCGGACCCGCATCGCCGCGACGAGAACTGCCAGGAGATTTTCGCGATCCAGTCCACGGGCCTCGCCCGCCGTATCCGCCACACGGGCCTCAAGCACGTCGTCATCGGTGTCTCGGGCGGCCTCGATTCCACCCTCGCCCTGCTCGTCACGCTCGAGGCCTTCAACCGCCTCGGCCTCGATCGCAAAGGCATCATCGGCCTCACGATGCCGGGCCCCGGCACGTCGGCCCGCACGCGCGTCAACGCGATGCGTCTGATGGAGACGCTCGGCATCACCGCCCGCGAGATCCCGATCAACGAGGCGGTCGAACAGCATCTGCGCGACATCCAGCATCCGGCCGGCAAGCACGACGTCACCTTCGAGAACGCCCAGGCCCGCGAACGCACGCAAATCCTGATGGACGTCGCCAACCAGAGCCACGGGTTCGTCGTCGGCACTGGCGATCTTTCCGAAGCCGCGCTCGGCTGGTGCACGTTCAACGCCGACCATATGTCGATGTACCACGTGAACATCGGCGTGCCTAAGACTTTGGTGAAGCACCTCGTCGGCTGGGCCGCGCACGCCCGCCACGTCGGCACCGAACGCGCCATCCTCGAGGACATCGTGGCGACCCCGGTTAGCCCTGAGCTCCTTCCGCCCGGCGACGACGGCGAGATCGCCCAACAGACGGAGATGCTGGTCGGCCCGTACGAGCTCCACGACTTCTTCCTATATCACGTCATCCGCAACGGCTTCCGCCCCTCGAAGGTCCTCTGGATCGCCGAGCACGCGTTCGCCGGGAAATATGACCAGACCGAGATCCGCCACTGGCTGCGCTCGTTCCTGAACCGCTTCTTCAGCCAGCAGTTCAAGCGTTCGGCCATGCCCGACGGCCCCAAAGTGGGCTCGCTGGCCCTGTCCCCCCGCGGCGATTGGCGCATGCCTTCCGACGCCGAGGCGACGGCGTGGCTTGCCGAACTGGGCTAACCCTGCTTGATGGGAGGCGTGAGCCCTCCCGCGCAGACGCATCCCGCCGCCACCCAGGCCCTCCTGGCGAAGCTGGGTGCCCAGGTCGTCCGGACCGACGAAGCCGCGTGCTTCGCCGCGTCGTTCGACAACATGCGCCTGTCCTTCATGCCCGAGGCGGTCGTCCGCCCGGCGACGGAGGATGACATCGGCGTCACGCTAAAGCTCGCTAACGAACATCGCGTCCCCGTCACGGTGCGCGGTCGCGGCACCGGCACGACCGGCGCCTGCGCCCCGATCAAAGGCGGCTGGGTCATCCACCTCGACCATTGGGACAAGATCGAGATCGATCCGGTCTCTTCGATGGCGACCGTGCAGCCCGGCGCGATCACGGCCCACATCAACGACCTCGCCGCTCCACACGGCCTCTTCTTCCCGCCCGACCCTTCATCGGTGAAGCACTGCAGCATCGGCGGCAACATCGCCACCAACGCCGGCGGGCTGCGCGCCGCGAAATACGGGGTCGTCCGCGACCACGTCTACGCCCTCGAAGGCTTCCTGCCCACCGGCGAGAAGGTCCGCTGGGCCGCCCCGCTGCGTAAGTTCGTCAGCGGCCTCAATCTGCGCGACCTCTGGATCGGCTCGGAAGGCACGCTCGGCGTCATCACGAAGGCCACGCTCAAGCTCTCGGTCCTACCCGCCGCCCGTCGAACCTTCCTACTGGCCTTCCGCACCGACGAAGCCGCGCTCGAAGCGGCCATCGACCTGATCTCGTTGCGCGTGAACCCTTCGGTGCTCGAGTTTCTCGACATCCAGACGGTCGCCGCCACCGAGAAACGCCGCGGCCAACGCGTGTTCACCGACAGCGAACTGGCCGGCTCGGCTGACACGCACGCGGCCTTGCTCGTCGAAATCGACGGACACCCCGCCGTCCTCGCCGACGACGCGGCCAAGGTCATCGCCTGGGCCAAGCGCCACGCGGTCGCCTTCCGGGCGCCCGAGGACGCAAAGGAAGCCGAAGCCCTCTGGGAACTCCGCCGCACCTGCTCCCAGGCGATGTTCGCCCT
>CAINSX010000022.1 GCA_903853185.1 uncultured Opitutia bacterium | reverse complement strand
GGCATCGCCTTCGCCCTGTTCTCCGGACTCTTCTCCATGATGCGTTCGCTCGGCGGCTGGAGCATCCTGCTCGTCATGCTGGCCTTCTGGGGTGCCACCACCGTCGCCCAGTCGCTGGCCTTCAACCGCGCTTCCCGCTCTTCCCAGTATGCTGGTCTCGGCCTCTACGTGGTCCTCGAAGCCCTGATCTTCATCCCCCTCATCGGTTACGTCATCCTTTCCACCAAGGGTAACGCCAGCACCGTCCTGGTCCCGGCCGGCATCGTCACCGGCGGCATGATCGCCGGCCTCACCGCCTTGGTGTTCATGACGAACCTCGACTTCTCCTTCCTCAAGGTGGCCATCATCCTCGGTAGCTTTGCCACCCTCGCCATTGTGCTCGTCGCGGCCATCGCTGGCCTGAGCCTCGGCGCCTGGTTCTCCATCGCGATGATCGTCCTGATGGCCACGGTGATCCTCTACCAGACCAACGAGATCAAGAACACCCTCGAGACCGACCAGCACGTCGCCGCGGCCTTCATCCTGTTCTCCTCGTTCGTCACGCTGCTCTTCTACGTCATCCGCTTCTTCGCGGGCGGACGTCGCGACTAAGCCAAAACCTTGGCAACCTCGAGGGGCTTCCCGGTGTTACATCGGGAAGCCCCTCTCGTTTATGCCCCAACTGGTCATCGTCGCGTTCTTCGTCTTTTACGCCCTCGCCCTGCCGGCGCAGGACAAACTCCGTGACCTCTTCTCGGCCAAGGCTCCCGAAGGCTTCGTGGAGCGCGAGTGGACCGTCGACGGCGTGAAGCGAACGGCGCTCGTCCGCGTGCCGGCTGGAGTCGCCGGTCAGGTCGCCGTCGTCTTCTGCTGGCATGGGCACGGGGGCCGTGCTGCCCAGGCCGCGGGCCGGTGGGGCTACGATAAGGCTGATACGACCTCGATCCTGGTCTTCCCGCAGGGCCTGCCGACCGTCTCACCCCTCGTCGACAAGGCCGGCCGTATGCCGGGTTGGCAGACGACCGTCGGCAGTGAGGGCGACCGCGATATCCATCTGTTCGACGCCATCCTAGCCGACCTGAAGAAGGAGACTCGCGTCGATGGACGTCGCATCTTCTCGATGGGTCACTCTAACGGGGCGGCCTTCAGCTATCTCCTCTGGCAGGCTCGTCCGGAAGTCATCGCCGCGATCGGTTCGGTCGCGGGAGGGCTGAGGGGCGACTCGAAGGCGTTACCGCCGATGCCGGTCATCCACGTCGCGGGCGAAAAAGATCCGATCGTCAAATTCACGTGGCAGCAGGCGACGTTTGCCGCGGTGAAGCGGTTCGACAGCTGCGCCGAAGAAGGCAAGCCGTGGGCCAAGGAAGGCGTGCTGGACGCGACGATCTTCGCTTCGACCAAGGGTGCGCCGCTGGTGACCGCGATCCACGGCGGCGGACACGAGTATGCCAAGGGATCGACCGAACTGATCGTCCGGTTCTTCAAGGAGAACCCCAAGCCGGCCAAGTGATCAGCGGGCGGGGTCGTCGGTCAGGATCGCGAGGTCGTCGAGGTAGAACTCGGTCTTCTCGTTCGCGTTGCTGATGAAGCCGACCCAATCGAGCGTCTTCATGTCCGGGTTACGGCAAGGCAGATCCTTGAACTCCTTGGTGGGTTCACCTTCGGGCGTGACCTTGAGGCTCCAGCGGCCGGTGCAGGCGTCGCCGATGACGGCTGAGAGTTCGAAGCGAATCCACTTCTGGAGCGGGACGGCGACATCGAGGCCTTTGACGCCGGTGAGGCGGCCGTTCTGGATCTGCAGGACCGGGCCAGTGCGGTAGGGGTTACCTTTGGTGCGCCACTCGTGGGCGAAGATCGCCTTCGGTTCGAGGTAGAGCGCAAAGCTCACGGATGAGGTCCCGGTCCGATGATGCGGGTTGAAGGAGAGCATCGGGTAGTAGGCGGCGGGAAGCCCGGGTGCATCCTGGAACAGCAGGGACTGTTTGCCCTCGGCGTGCTTGGCCGGACTCATGCGCAGGGCGTCGCCGAGGCTGACGCGGGGTTTGCCGGGCGGGGCTTTGTTGATTGTCAGGGCAGGGGTGCCATGCGGAAAGGGGCGTTGCTGGTCGATGATACGTCCTTCGAAGCCTTGGCGGATGTTCAAGGGCGGGGCTTCAGGTCGTTCCGGGCGGGCGAGCTCGGGGCCGCGCTCGAAGGTCTCGGCAAGTTTCCGCCAGGCCAGGTCATCGCGCAGTACGCCCATCGCGGAGACGTCGATCGACTTGATGCCGAGCGCGAGCGCAGGAGAGCCGGGCTGGAGGCGGAAATCGCGCTTGGCCGTGTCGACGAACAGCGGGTCAGCGACGAGCGAGCCGACGTCCTGGCCTCGCTTCTGCCAGTCGGCCAACGAGAGCTTCTTTTCCGCGAACGTCACCGGCCTGGCCGAGACATCCCAGTAGACGTTGCTTTTGTGAAGGAAGTTCGCGGTCGTGCCGCTCCAATTGCCGCCCAGCAGGTCGCCGCGGTCGTAGACGACGATGTTCTGCTCGAAGGTATAAGAGAGGTGTTCCTCAGCGCGGCTGCGCTTCACCTGATAGTCTTCCGAGAAGGCGAAGACGTTATTCCGGATGACGTTGTCCTTGCCGTAATGCTGGTGGAAGCCCCCGTCGGTCGTCTCGTAGGTCACGTTACCCTCCATCGTGATGCCCGTGCTGCCTTCGTCGGTGTAGAGCCCCCAGCCCCCGTAACCGAAGCAGGTCACGTGGTGGATGAGGTTATGGCTGACCGAGGTACCTTCCGACGGGCCGAGTGTGTAAACGCCGCCCATGTCGCTCAGGAGGCCCTTGCCGAGGTGGTGGAGGTGGTTCCATTCGACCTTGTTGCGTTTGGCGTTGCTGGGCGCGTAACCCCAGCGCCAGCCGACGGAGACCGCCGAGTAGAAGAAGTCCGAGATCTCATTGTGGGTCACCTCGTTGTCCGAGGAGGAGCCGATCCAGACGCCGACGGCGCAAGGGAAGATCACGCCGCCGTCGCGGATGATATTATTATGCACCCGGTTGTGACTCGCGTGATTCTCCGGTTTGGCTTCGTCGTTCAGCGAGCCCACCTTGATGCCGCCGGCGCCGAGGTCGGCGATCAGACACTTCTCGATGGTCACCTCGCGGCACCCTTGGCGGAGCGAGAAGCCGTAGCTGCCGATGTGGGAGAGTTCGCAGCCCGTGAACGAGACCTGCCGGGCGTGTTCCAGCGTGATCACGCCGTCGACCGTGCGGACCGCGGATTGGTTGGGGGTCGCCGTCGCGAGCGAGGGCAGGCCTTTGGCGTGGGAGAAGCGGAGTCCGCGGAAGGCAAGGTGCGCGACGGGTGCGCTTGGTTGGCCGGCGAAGGTCAGAAGTTTTTCGGCGACGGGATAGGTGGCCTGGGATGTCTGGATGGCTTCGCCTGTGCGAGGCAGGTAGGTGAGCTCGCCACCGCGGCTGAGGAACCATTCGCCGGGCTCGTCGAGCAGCGACAGCAAATTCTCGATCACCATGCCGGTCAGGTGATCGAAGGCCGTGTTGGCTTTCTGGGCCGGGCCGCGGACCTTCAAGGTGCCGTCGGCGGAATTGGCCGACTCCACGCGGCTGCGGGTCGAGTCCCACTTATGATAGAACGTCACCACCGCGTCCTGAGCTTCGGCGGGAGAGACTTCGCCGAAGGCCGCGAGTTCC
>CAINSX010000021.1 GCA_903853185.1 uncultured Opitutia bacterium | reverse complement strand
TGCGTTGAGGACTGAATCGAGGACTGAATGGAAGATGCTGCCTTAGGTAGGGTCGGGACCGCGTCACGACATAGCTGCATCGGGGTAGGGACAGCACCACGTGCTGTCCTAGTGTGCAAAGGTGCAAAAGTCGGGTGGTGGCGGTGGCCTGGTTGATTGGTTGAATCGTTGGATGGTTGGCTGGAGGGAGTGCGGCGCCCTGCGGGCTTTGGGCTTTCTATTCAACAATCCAACGATTCAACATAACTTCAGGTGGCGGGTGGCAGGTGGCGGGGATGATAAACTCAAAGGGAAGCCGGAGACCGGATGAAAGCTGTGGTGAAGCAGTTTCAGGTCTCGGGTCTCTGGTATCAGGTTCAGGCGCAGGTACGGGTGCGGGTGCGGGAATTAGGCCCAGGACCTGTACCCGAACCTGAACACCTGAACCTGATACCCGACGGCCGAGACCTCGGACCTGAAAATGAATCGCCGCCGCATCCTATCCGGTTTCCGGTCTCCCCTTGATTGATGCCTCCTCCTTGTCACCGTGTCACCTTGCCCGCGTGTCCCCTCGCTTCGGCTATGCCGCCGCGCTTACTTCTTCGCCGGTGCGACGGGATTATTCGCCGCGGCGATGACGGCGCGGGTCATGGGCCAGTCGGCGTTCGGCTTGGCTTCCCAGAGATGGAGATCGCGGACCGAGCCTTCGGGGCCGGTGACGATCATGAAGCTGTGCTTGGCCTGCGCGATGGCGGCGTGCTGGCCGGTGATGACGTGGCCGTCGACGGTGGCGGTGTATTCGTCGCCCATGATCTCGATGAGGACCGTGTGCCACTGGCCGACTTCGAGAACCTTCTTGTGCGTGGCGAGGACCTCGAGCTTATCCGGGCCATCGCGATCGTTGTCGTCCTTGTTGATCTGGAAGCCACCGGCGGTGACGTTGAGGCTGCAGAGGTAGGATTTATCGTTGGTCGCGCGGAGTTGGAGGTAGCGATACTTGCGACCGTGCGCCGGATCCTTGTCGAGCTCGACGTCTTCAAGGCGCACCTGGCACTGCAGGATGATGTTCTGATACTGGATGCCGTACGAAGCCGTGGCCGGGTGCTTCACCTGCGGGTTTTCCGAGCCCTGGAAACGTCCGTCGACCTGCTTCCACTGGCCGCCGCGCGATTCGGGTCCGGTGCCGTGGATGAGCCAGCCGGAGAAGCCGCTGGCGTAGCCGTTGGGCTTACCCGTGTATTTCGCGAGCGGCTTGGTGAAGTCTTCGCTGTAGAGCTCCTTGCCGCGCACGGTCATCTGCGTGGGGACGTCGGCGGCGAAAGCGGAGACCGCGGCGAGGGCGAGGAGCAGGAGGGCGAGGCGTAATGGGGACATGCGGACAGGATACGCCTCCGCGGAGGGCGTGGCAATCTTCATGGATGGTAGGGTCGGGACCGCGTGCCGACATAGAGGCATCTTGTGGGAGGACTGAGTGGAGGGCTGCATTGAGGACTGAATGGAGGACTGAATGGAAATACGCTTCGGGTGGCAGGTGGCAGGAATGATAAACTCAAAGGGAAACCGGATGATTAGCTGGGGGGCGATTCATTCTCAGGTCCCAGGTCTCGGCCATCGGGTGCCTGGTTCAGGTGTTCAGGTACGGGTGCAGGTTCGGGAGATGTCTCGCCCAGCCGCTATCCGCCAACCGCTTCCACCTGATACATGCCTCACCCTTGTCACCGTGTCACCTTGCCCACGTGCCCCCTCGCTTCGGCTTCGCCGAAGCGCTCAAATCTCAAAATCCGTGCCGGACTCCGACAGCGCCAGCTGGGCGACGGTGAAGCCGGTGAGCGATTTGTCGAAACGCTTCGAGACTTCGCGCCAGAGCGCCGCGACCTGAGGTCCGGACGCGCCCTTGAGCGTGATCTTGGTCTCGACGAGCTCCGGTTCCACGACCGCAAGCACCTGTTTCAGAGTGATGTCCTCGGCGTCCTTCGCCAGGCGGTAGCCACCGGTCTTGCCGCGCTTCGAGACGACCAGCCCGCCTTCGCGGAGTTCGTTGAGCAGCTGGACGAGGTAATTGGCCGGAATGTCCTCGAGCTTGGCGAGTTCCTCGATGCGCGTGACGGCCGTGCCACGGTGGCGGCGGGCGAGCTGCGAGAGGACGCGGAGGGAGTACTCGAGTTTGAGGGAGGCTTTCATGCGCTATGCTTAGGACCGTTGTCAGGGGCTTTCGGTTCCGACCCTACGAGGATGAAGGTACGCTCCGCAACCTCATCTGGGAGGATCGGGGCCTTCGGGCGGGCGAAATAAGAAGTGCCCAGGAAGCAGATGCCTTGGTTCTGCACGACCTGGATCGCGCGGTCATCCCAAAGCTCGATCATCCCGAAGTCCTTCTTGTCCGTGACCTCGAGTTCCGGGAGGCCATTGGCTTTGAGCCAGGCCTGCGTGGCCGCGAGGCCTTCCGGGTCGCCGGCACGGGCCGTCATGATCTTCACGCGGAGGCCTTTTGCGAGCCACAGGCTGACGCGGCGCATCATTAACGGCACCGGTGGACCGATGTGGCTCATCCCCTGCCAAGAGGTCGCTTCGGCTAACGTGCCATCGAGGTCGACGCCGATCCAGCCCTGCTGATTGGCCGGGCGGGTGGACGGGGCGCGTTCGGTCGGCACAGGTTCGTCCGGCGCCTGGCTAAGGTCGACGGCGGGCGTCTTCGGGGCGAAGAGGGAACGGAGCCACGCGAGCATGACCTGAAGGTAGGGATTGGGAGGGAAGGGGCAAGAGTGGAGGCGGCCTTCGGCCGCGGGGGAACTGCTGGCATGGTGAACTGCTGCGAAGCAAGCGCGGCAGAGCCGCGAGGGGACATGCTGGCACGCTGGTAGGCTGCGAAGCAGAGGCATCATGATGGTGGG
>CAINSX010000020.1 GCA_903853185.1 uncultured Opitutia bacterium | reverse complement strand
GGCGGTCCGCGTTCCATTCACCGAGATAGATATCGCCGGCCGAATCGACGAAGAGGTCGTGGCCGTGCTTGAAGACGGGCTGAGCCTGGCTGAGCGGCTGGAGTTTGCCGTCGACGACCTTGGGCTCGCTGCCGCCAGGCGCGCTGAGGACTTTCTTCGTCGCGCGATCCAGAACGAGCAGGAAGCCTGACTGCGCGAGGCGCTTGCCCTTGGCATCCTTGCTCCAGCAGACCGCGGTGTAGATCTTATCGCCACGGAAGAACAGCTGTCCCGCGAAGGCGCCTGGCAGGTCAATGGTGTCGACATACTTACCGTCCAAGGTGAACGCCTTGAGCTGGTTCTGGCTGCGCGAAGGAACCCAGACGAGCGGGCCGCGCGGGTCGGAGCTATCAATAGAGATGCCGTGAGCGTTGCTCAGATTGGCAGCGTCCTTCGTCGGCCCGCCCCATTTCTTTAGCAGTTTCCCTTCCAGCGAGAACTCGTAGATGAAGTTCGAGCCATAGCCATCGGCGACCAGCAGCGTGCCGGCGGGAGTCCGAGCGACCGCGCAAGGCATGAACTTGCCATCGCTCAAGCCGAGTTCCTTAGGCGTCGGGAACTTGCGCATCACCTTGCCATCGGTCGTCAGCAAGGTGATGCGCCCTTCGACCGCGGATGGATTCCAGCCTTCGGCCGCCATGTGCCAGCCGGAGTCGACGTGCACCAGGTACTCCACGCCGTCTTGTTCAAAAATCGCGAGGCCGTGCCCGCCGCCGAGGCCGGCGCTAATCGAACGGACGTAGCGGCCATCTTTCTCGAAGACGATGAAGTCGTTCTTCGGGTGATCGGTCACCAGATAGATGCGACCATCCTTACCTTCCGCTAGCGCGTGTGAGTTGACGACCGGAGCGACCGCCGGGTCAGCCTTGGCCCATTTCAGGTCGACGGAATAGCGCAGGTCGCCATGGCCAAGGACGGGCGGCTTTTCTTCGGCGAAGGCGGCGAGACAGAGCAGACAGGCAAAGAGGCGCATAGGACTGGGAATGAGTGAACCATGGGCTGGCGCCTGCCGCAGGCAAGAGCCGGAGCATGCGTATCGGCCAGACTGATGCATAGCATCATGCTTATCGATTAACCCATACGGGGATCATCAGGTATAATCTAGAATGACCCGAGGGACGGCCAAGACCTCGTTCAGGCCAGCCTGCTGACGAAACATATTATCGATTAACCGTGTTAAACAAGGAGCCCGCACCTAGCATCGCCCTACCCCACCCTTTGGCTGCCCCGCCAAACCTGAAGTCCATGCCCCCTTTGCGTCAAAAAATTCCGCTTACCTATATGCTCTTCACCCGAAGAGGACGAATCGGCCGGGGGGAGTACCTGCACTGCTTGCTGCTGCTCGCCGGTGCCTACTATCTCCTAGATCAAGGCCTAGGCGGGATTCTCGGCGCCCTGACGCCTTGGCTGCTCACCCCATTGCTCCTCTGGTCGCTCACCGCGACGTCGACCAAAAGGCTCCATGATGGCGGCCGTCGTGGCTGGTGGCTGCTCACTATCCTCATCCCGGCGCTCGGACTCCTTTGGCTCGGTTGGCAACTCCTAGCCAGACGCGGGCAAGCCACCGCCAACCCTTATGGAGTAGCCAGAGGCATGACCGAGGACTACCTGAAGAACGACCAAGGCCAGCCAGCCGCTGACGGCAGCGGCGTGATCATCAACGAAGTAACCCAGCTCCACCCCGTCGTCGTCGCCAAGGTGGAGCGACCGACCACCCTCGAAGCTTTACGCGAGATCCTGCGCACGACGACCGGGCCCGTCTCGGTCGGCGGCGGACGCTTCAGCATGGGCGGTCAGACGGCGAGCGCCGGCAGCCTGCACCTCGACCTCCGCGGCCTCAACGCCATCGTCGACTTCTCTCGCGAGCAGAAATGGATTCGCGTGCAGGCCGGCGCTCGCTGGTGCGACATCCAACGCCACGTCGACCCGCATGGCCTGAGCGTGAAGATCATGCAGACCTACGCCAACTTCACCGTCGGCGGGGCCTTGAGCGTCAACGCCCACGGGCGTTATATCGGCTTCGGGCCGGCCGTCCTTTCCGTCCGCAACATCGACGTGATGCTCGCCGACGGCAGCGTGCAGCGGGCCAGCCGGACCGAGAACCCGGAGATCTTCTTCGCCGCGATCGGCGGCTATGGCGCCATCGGCATCATCGTCGAAGCCGAACTCGACCTCGCGGACAATACCGCCATCGAATGCTCTGACCGCAAGTTGGTGCGCACGGACTATGCCGCGCATTTCAAGTCCGACGTCCGCGACGACCCGCTGACCGTGCTCCACAACGGCGACATGTACCCGCCGGACTATCGCCGGATCAATTCCGTCACCTGGCGGAAGACGGAACGGACGCCGACGACGCCCACGCGCCTGATGCCCTTGAACGCCGCCTATCCGGTGATGCGCTACTTCATCTGGGCCTACACCGAAACTCCGGGCGGCCACTGGCGCCGCGAACACATGTTCGACCCGGTCTTCTTCTTCCGTAATCGCGTGTATTGGCGCAACTATGAGGCCGGATACGACGTAGCGGAACTGGAACCGAAATCGCGCCGCGACGACACCTACGTCCTGCAGGAATACTTCATCCCCGTCCGCCACTTCGACGCTTACGCCGATACCTTGACGGAGATCATGAAGCGCCACCACGTCAAGATCCTCAACATCTCGATCCGCCACGCCCTGCCCGACCCCGGCACGCTCCTGTCTTGGGCCCGCGAAGAGGTCTTCGCCTTCGTCATCTACCACAAACAAGAGACGACCCCGAGCGCCCGTGGCGCCGTCGCCGTCTGGACGCGCGAGCTAATCGAGGCCGCGATCGCCCTCGGCGGCACGTATTACCTGCCTTACCAGGCGCATGCGACCCCGGCCCAATTCCACCGAGCCTATCCCCGCGCCCGCGAGCTGTTCGCGCTGAAGCGCCGGCTCGACCCGGACTACCGCCTACGGCACGTCCTCTGGAACACCTACTACTCTCACCCAAATGACCAAACAAGCCTCTGAATTCCACACCGTCTTTGACCGCACCGAATCGCGCGACGCGTTCTTCCGGTTCCTGCAGGTGGTCTTCCATCTCTATCCCGAGGACAAGTTCCACCACCTGATCCACGAAGTCTGCGGCAAGCACGATAACGACGAGGCCATCTACCGCGAGGTCCAGCGCCGCCTGCCCGAGATCACGCCGTTCCTCTCCGTGCTATCTTACGGATTGCCCGCGCTGCGGACCCAGAAGAAGGAGATGGCCCGCGAGACGCTCGAACTGATTGGCAAGCGCGGCCCCGTCCGTGGCTACCTCGAGATCGGCTCCACCGGTCGCTATGTCAGTGAGCTCCGCAAGCACCTTCCCTTCGAAGGCCCGATCTACCTCATCAACGACATCGCCCCGTCCAACAGCCCAGGCGACATCATGGAGCGCGGCCAGCTTTCCAAGCTGGGTCAGTTCCTCCCGCTCGACAATTATAAGCCCATCTCGGCCGCGCACATCCCGGACGCCAGCCTCGACATGGCGACCATCTACATCGGCTTCCACCATTGTCCGCTCCCGCAGTTGCCGGCCTTCATCACCTCGATTCATCGCACACTTCGTCCGGGCGGCACACTCATCGTGCGCGACCACGACGTGCGCACGCCCGCCATGGCGACCTTCGTCTCGCTCGTGCACACGGTCTTCAATCTCGGCCTCGGCGTGACCTGGGAAGTAGACGCGGCCGACTTCAAGGGCTTCCGCCCCATCAAGGAGTGGTCCGACCTGCTCGTCGCCCACGGCTTCACCCCGTCGGGCTCTGCCCTCTTTCAGCCCAACGATCCTTCAGACAACGCCTTGATCCGACTGATCAAGAACTGAGCCAATGCGGCGCCTCTATGTCATCTCCTGGAGCGTAGCGCTGGTCGCAGCGACCTGCTTCTGGTACGTCCGCCCTCCGACGACCTTCCGATCGTCCGAACGGGCGCCTGTGCCGAAGGATTGGCTGCAGAATAGCGCCCCGAGCCTGACACCGGCCGAGCACGTCCGCACGCCGGACCAGACGTACCTGACCTACCCCGAGTGGTTCCTGGTCTTCGGCCCTGCGGAGTATGCAGAGTCGATGCGCACCCGCACCGCCACCCGCTTCCCGCTCACCACCCACATCCATCAGGCGTGGGAAAGTTATGCGGCCGTGAGCGACCAAATCGCCGGCACCTACCCGCCCAACGACGAGTACAACACCATGATCCGGGTCATCAATACCAGCTCGACTTTCGAGTTCGGCATCAAGGCCGCCTACGAGGAAGTCATCGGTCGCATCACGGACGTCGACGCGGGCACGATCGCGACCGAAGAAGACCGCTTTGCCGCACGCTTCGCCCAGGAGTACATCGACGTCATTTATTACGTCCCTTGGTATGAATTCGATTTCATCAAGCAGACGAAAATCTTGTGGTCGGACGTGCCTTGGGTCGGCGCGCATCCCTTGCGCAAGCTCGAGCGCCGCTTCTTCCTGACGTCCGAGATGCTCACCAAGGCCGCCTACGGATGGGCCAACAAGCAGGCCGCGCTCTTCGCATACGGCAAGCCACTGATGGTCACCTATGTCGTCCTGGACCGCGTACCCGCCGGAAAAATGGAAGGCGTTACCATCAAACAGACTTATCCGGACGGCAGCGTCCTGGCCGAGTGGCCGCGCTATGGCCCATTCACCCCCCTGGCCATCGAGGCCGCCCGCCAAGGCGTCGCCTTTCGGGAAATCGCCGGCAACCGTACCGCCATCCTCATCAGTGCCGTAGGCCCGGCTGCTTGGCAGCCGACGGGAAAGGCCGTGTCACTCTTCAGCCAGCCCATCCCGACGAAGCCCGGCCAACGTCGATGGGCTATCGCGACACCCGTGGCGAACTTGCATACGACCTTGAAGCGGATGGCCGATGCCGGGCTGACCGTCGAACACGTCTTCGATTTCTAGCCAACGGAGGCCGACGAAGCTCTTCCGCGGCGTTTTCTCCGCGAAAGGGCGGACCGGCGACGCCTCTTCTGCGACTCTAGTCGAACTCCCCTTGCCTTCACCCATCCGGCGGCTTGGATGAGACCAGCTCCCATGCGCAGCAAACTCCTCCGACTCCGCCCGTACGTCATCGCCGCCTTCGTCGGCACTATCTTAGTCGTCGACCTCTCCAACCAATGGGAAGTCCCCATCGCGCAGCTCCCGAACGAGCTCCACGATCGCTACGTCAGTGAACTCAAGGCTGACGCAAGGCCCGCGGAGCTCCTCCGCCTCGCCGAAGCGGGCAATTCCCAGGCGCAATATATCTACGCCCTGCGGCATACCAAGTATGCGCCGAGCGACCTGCAGATCCGCGACGACGTAGGCGTCGCTTTCAAGTGGACGCAGAAGGCCGCCGAGAACCGTCACCCGCGGGCGATGGCCGTGCTCTCCCTTTATTACCTGCGCGGCCTCGGCACCCCGAAGGACCTGGTCAAGGCCAAGGAGTGGGCGAATCGTGCCGCCGATAAAAGTCAACCGATGGGCTATCGCATGCTGGGCGACATCGCGGCGGCCGAAGCCAAAACAATCAACCCAGCCAAAGATTCGCCCGACTACAAAGCCAAGCAAAACGACCGGGCCGAACTGCTGAAACGTTCCTACGAACAATATCAGCTGGGCGCCAACGCCGGCGACCGCCACAGCCTGCGAGAGCTGGCCCAGGCCTACGAGACCGGGCAGCCTGGCCTCCCGCAGAACTACCGTCTCGCGGTGGATTACTACACCCGGTCCGCCATGCGTCGTGACCCCATCTCCATCCGCACCCTCGCCGATCGTTATGAATCGGGAGAGAAGACGCCCAAGGACCTCCAGCAGGCCTACGCCTGGCGCCTCGTGCTCATCGAGATCGAGGACAACTCGGACGACGACGCGAAGCTCGGCCAGCTCGGGAAGACCATGAAGCTCGAGGACGTGCAAGCGGGGCAAGAACTCGCCATCAAGCTACTTAAGGATATTCCTGCGGAAGGATCGGACGCGTTGGCGCGACTGAACCCTGCACGCTGAGCCATGACTCCCGCACAGCTGAAGGCTTCCGCCGCTTCCGACGCGAAGCCACCGGAGGGCCTATCCTGCGAAGCGAAGTCTCTCTGGTTCACCAAGAAGGGCGACTGGCATGCGGCGCATGAGCTGGCCCAGGACATCGAGACGCCTACAGGCGCATGGCTCCACGCCTTGATGCACCTGATTGAAGGCGACCTCGGCAACGCCCGCTATTGGTTCGCCGAAGCTGGTCGTCCCGTGAAGAAGCCCTCCCAGATCGACGAACTCTGGGACGAAATCGCCGAAGAAGTCCTGAACTAAGGGGTTGGGTTTGACGCATCGGGGCTTCCCGCCTCGATAGCGTCATGTCCACTCAGCCACGCCGTGCCCTGACCGGCGTACCCGCGCACGCCTGGGCGGCCTGCGCCTGTTCGGAAGGAGCCGATCGTGGCGTGATCGTCTTCCTCGCATCTAATCTCGGAGCGGCGGAGACCTTCGCGGAAGAAACCGCCCAGCTGCTGACGCTCCTGAATGATGCCCAACCGGTTGCCCGTACGCTGACCGAAGCCGACGCCGCCGTGCCAGCCTTCGAGGCCGACTGCGACCTCCTCGGCGTCCTCTCGCTCCTGCGCCACGGCCACCACGACACGAAGCGGCCGCTGCTCATCGCCTGTACGCCCGGGTCCCTCGCTCGCCGCTCCCCGGCCCCCGAGGCCACCGCCAAGGCGGAGATCGTCATCCGCAAGGGCGAGAAGCTCGCCCTAGGGGACTTCGCCAAGCGACTCGCCGAAGACTTCGGCTACGCCCACGAAGCCCTTTGCGAACAACCCGGCGAATACGCGCTGCGCGGGGGCATCCTCGACGTCTATCCACTCAACGCACAGATGCCCGTGCGCATCGACCTCTTCGGCGACACGGTCGAATCACTTCGCCCTTTCGATCCGGCGACGCAGCGCAGCGAGGGCGAGGTCGACGGCCTCGTCATCTGTGCCCCGCGCGATGATTCCGGCTCGTCACCCGAAGCCCCTTTCTTCCGCCACCTGCCGGCCGACGCCCTCATCGTCTCCGTCGACCGCTGCCACGAAGACGTCCTCTGCGCCGAACTCCATTCCGCCAAGGTCGACGAGCTCATCCTCGAAGAGACCGACGACGCGCCACTCGGCTACGACGCACACGCACTCGAATCCACGCCCGCCGAATCCCTGCTCATCGGCTCCGCCACCGATAGCGCCGACACGCGCCCCGCCCTGCTGCGTGCGGCCGCCTCGCTGGCCAAGGACGGACGTCCCTGCCTGCTTGCGGGCGACACGGACGGCTCCGTCGATCGCCTGAACGCCGACATCACCGCGGCGAAGATTCGAGGTTTCGCGCCGCGCGTGCTGCATGGACGCTTCGGTGGCGGCGTGGTCATCGCGCCCGGCAAACTCCCTGGCCTACTCAAAGAAGGCCTACTCCTTCTCACCGAGCGAGAGCTCTTCGGCCGGCGCAAGCGCCCGCTCGCCGTCCTGCCTCGCCGCCGCACCGCCATCCGCGCAGCAGTCGGTCGCGCGCTCGACTTCGGCGAACTCGCCGACGGCGACGCCCTCGTGCACGCGACGCAAGGCGTGTGCCTCTTCCGCGGCATCAAGGCCCACGAGCACAACGGGCGCACCGAGGATTTCATCGGCCTCGAGTTCGCCGAGAAGTCGATGCTGCACCTGCCCGTCCGAGAGTCGCATCTCCTCACGCGCTACATCGGCATCGGGCGCGCGCATCCGAAGCTGTCGAAACTCGGAGGCGGCGGCTGGGAGAAGTCGCGCAAGGCCGCCGAGAAGGCGACCGCCGACCTGGCCGCGCAGCTGCTGGCCATGCAGGCCGCACGCTCGACCCAGCCGGGTATCGCGCATCCCAAGGACGCGGACAACGCGTGGATGGGCGAGTTCGAGCGCTCCTTCCCTCACCGCGAGACCCCCGACCAGACCCGAGCCATCATCGACGTGAAGGCCGACATGGAACGCGCCGCGCCGATGGATCGCCTTGTCAGCGGCGACGTCGGCTTCGGCAAGACCGAGGTCGCCCTGCGCGCCACGTTCAAATGCGTGCTCGGCGGACGCCAGGTCGCAATCCTCGCGCCCACGACCGTCCTCGCCCAACAGCACTTCGAGAGCTTCAAGGAGCGCCTCGCCCGCTGGCCCGTCTCGGTCGAGCTCCTCAGCGGCTACCGCACCGCCAAGCAGAAGGCCGACGTCCGAGCGCGCGCCGAAGCGGGCACCGTCGATATCGTCGTCGGCACGCACGCCCTGCTCTCTGATGGCACCCGCTTTGGCCGGCTCGGCCTCGTCATCATCGACGAGGAGCATCGCTTCGGCGTGCGGCACAAGGAACGACTGAAGCAGCTGCGGAGCGAGGTGGACGTCCTCGCCATGAGCGCCACGCCGATTCCGCGCACGCTCTACCTAGCGCTCGTCGGCGCTCGCGACCTCAGCGTCATCGAGACCCCGCCGCGCGAGCGCCTGCCCATCCGTACCATCGTGCGTAGTTACGACGAGAAACTGGTGCGCGACGCCGTGAAGGCTGAGCTCGCCCGCGGCGGGCAGGTCTTCTATTTGCACAACCGCGTCGAGACCATCCAAGCCGTCGCCGAACGCCTCGCGGCCTTGCTACCCAAGGCGCGCATCATCGTCGGCCACGGCCAGATGCCTGCGGGTCAACTCGAGGACGTCATGTCGGCCTTCGTCGCCGGCGAATATGATGTCCTCGTGTGCACGACCATCATCGAGACCGGCTTAGACATCCCGAACTGCAACACCCTAATCATCGAGGGCGCGGACCGGTTTGGCTTGGCACAGCTCTACCAGCTACGTGGCCGCGTCGGCCGTTTCAATCGCCAGGCCTACGCCTACCTGTTCCTGCACCGACATGCCGCGCTCGTCGGCACGGCCCATCGCCGCCTGTCCGCCATCCGGCAATATAACCAGCTCGGCGCGGGCTTCCGCATCGCCATGCGCGATCTCGAGCTCCGCGGGGCGGGCAACATCCTCGGCGCGGCGCAGAGTGGCCATGTCGCCACCGTCGGCTTCGATCTCTACTGCCAGCTCCTTCGCCGCAGCGTCGCCAAGTTGCGCGGCGACAAGGGAGCGGTCATCGACCGATGTGAGGTGCATTTCGACTTCATCGACCACACTCAAGCCGCCCTCGGCACTGAACAGGCCAATAGCAGTGACGGTGACGTGACGCTGTTGACCGCGACGCTTCCCTCGGACTGGATTCCCGAGACCCGCCTACGCATCGAAGCCTTTCGGCGAATCGCCCTCGCACTGGATGCCGCGGAGGTCGCCGAACTTCGCACCTCACTCAAGGACCGCTACGGCAAGCTCCCGCCGGAGGCGGACGCCTTGCTGAGCCTGGCAGAGATCCGCTGCCTGGCGGAGGAGAAAAGTGTCGTTTCCGTGACGACCGATGGAGCGATCATCCGCTGCCTGGCGGCGGCGGGCGGCCGCGCACCCGAGCCTATTCTCGTCGGCAATCGGTTTCCCCGCTTGACCGTGCGTGACCCCCTGCGGAAACTGAAGGAAATCCGAGGATTCCTCTCCAGACTCCCCGCTCCTACCGACCGATGAAATCTATCCTCTTCTCCAGCCTGCTCGTCCTGACAGCGGCCACCGGGTCCGCCCAGCTCAAGCAGCCCACCCTGGAGGAAGCCGCTGCCAAGCGCTGGTCCGAGATGCATGCCGACAGCATCGCCGCCGACGCCGATGGAACCGGCATCACCACCTCGGACATCCGCCGCCAGATTGACCCCATC
>CAINSX010000019.1 GCA_903853185.1 uncultured Opitutia bacterium | reverse complement strand
GAGGAGAAGTGGCGCGATGCGGAGCTAACGCGCTACGTCGTAAGCATCCGTCGTATCGAGGAACTGACCGGGTTGGATTTCTTCCCGAAGTTACCGAAGGCGACGCAGGATCGGCTCGAATCAACGGCTGCGCCGCGCGCCTGGTGACGGCAGTGCGCGGCGAAGGTCGGAAGCGTGGATCAGGCAGACGCAGTCGGCGCCGTCCGCCGTCGGTAACCACATGATTGGCAGCTTCGGCCAAGCCAGGTGCATCGCCTTCTGGAGCCCTCCGACCTCGATGACGAGGATGCCGTGCGGCTTCAGCGTTTCGCGCGCTTGGGCGAGTAGCTTGCGGATGACGTCGAGGCCGTCCTTGCCCGAGACCAGCGAGCCCTTCGGCTCCTTCTTGAATTCGGCCGGTAGGCGGCGGTAGATGCCTTCCGGTTCGTAAGGCGGGTTACTGAGGATCAGGTCGAACTTCGGGCTCTTGAGCAAAGCCGTCATCGTGTCCGTCTCGTGGAGCGTCACGCGCTTCGCCAGCTTGTGGTCGGCGATATTCAGCGCAGCCACTTCGAGCGCTGGTGGCGAAAGGTCGGTCGCATGGACGTGCGCCTTCGGAAAGCGCTTCGCGAGCAGGATGGCGAGGCAGCCTGAGCCCGTGCAGATATCGGCCACATCGGTCACTTGCGCGACGGGTGGCAGCCACTGCGGGATGGCCTCGGGGATCAGTTCAACGAAGTAGGAGCGCGGGATGATCACGCGTTCATCGATGCGGAAGCGCAGGCCGCCCAGCCAGGCTTCACCGACGAGGTAGCCAGTGGGAACGCGGTCGAAGACGCGACGTTCCACCAGCGAGAGGAAGGAGGCCTTCTCCTTGGCCGTCAGGGCGCGCTTGAAGCAGGAGGGGAGTTTCTCCCAGGCCAGGCCGGTGGCATGGCCCAAGAGGGTCAGGGATTCTTCCTCGGCGTTCACGAAGCCCTGGCCATGCGCGATGCCGGCCGACTTGAACAGTCGGTTGGCGAAGCGTAAACAATCACCGCCCGTTTTAAGGCGGGCGGTGGCTGCAGGGGTCAGGCGCTGCGGGGCGCTCATCGTCGGCGGCGGGGCCGCTTAGGTGAGCGGGGCGGCGGACCAGAGTTCCTTCGGGGTGCGTTCGAAGAAGTCCTCGAGGTACTTCGTCGTCGCGCCGCCCTGGCGGAAGGCCGGGTCCTTCATGATCGCGCGGCAGACCGGGATCGTGGTGTGGATGCCGCGGATGATGTACTCGCCGAGGGCGCGGTGCATGCGGTCCAGGGCCTTCTGGCGGGTCGCGCCGACCGAGATCAGCTTGGCCACCATGGAGTCGTAGAGGGGCGGAATGACGTAGCCCGAGTAGCAGTGCGAGTCGACGCGGATACCGTGGCCGCCGGGCGTGTAGTACAGGCCGATGGTGCCGGGGCTCGGGGCGAAGTTGCGGGCCGGGTCTTCGGCGTTGATGCGGCACTCGATGGCGTGGCCGGTCATCTTGATGTCCTTCTGGGAGAGCTCGAGCTTCTCGCCGCAGGCGATGAGGATCTGGCGGCGGACGAGGTCGATGTCGGTGACTTCTTCGGTGACGCCGTGCTCCACCTGGATGCGCGTGTTCATCTCCATGAAGTAGTACTTACCGTTCTTATCGACGAGGAACTCGATCGTGCCGGCGTTCTGGTATCCGATGGTCTCGGCGAGCTTGACGGCGACCTTGCCCATCTCCTCGCGGAGCTTCGGGGTCAGGAAGGGGGAAGGGGATTCTTCGATCAGCTTCTGGTGGCGGCGCTGCACGGAGCAGTCGCGTTCGCCGAGGTGGATGACCTTGCCGTGTTCGTCGCCTAGGAGCTGGAACTCGATGTGGCGGGGCTGTTCGATGTACTTCTCGATGTAGACGCGACCATCACCGAAGGCCTTCTCGGCTTCGGCTCGGGCGCTTTCGAATTCCTTCGGGAAAGCCGCGGCGTTGTGCACGATGCGCATGCCCTTGCCACCGCCACCGGCGACGGCTTTGACGATGACAGGGAAGCCGATGCGCTGCGCTTCCTTGATGGCTTCGCGCTGGTTATCGACGGGTCCGTCGGTGCCAGGGACGCAAGGTACCTTGGCCTTGGCGGCGGTTTGACGGGCCATCGCCTTGTCGCCCATCATGGCGATGGTCTCCGGGCGGGGACCGATGAACTTGATGTTGGCGGCGGCGCACTTCTCGGCGAAACCTTTTCGCTCGGAGAGGAAGCCGTAGCCGGGGTGGATGGCGTCGACGTTGGTGATCTCGGCGGCCGAGATGATGCGATCCTCACGGAGGTACGAATCCTTGCTCGGGCCGGGCCCGATGCAGACGGCTTCGTCGGCGAGCTGCACGTGCAGCGACTGTTCGTCGGCTTGGGAGTAGACCGCGACGGTCTTGATTCCTAGTTCCCGACAGGCGCGGATGACGCGAAGGGCGATTTCGCCGCGATTGGCGATGAGGATCTTGTTCATGCTCGGGTGTTCGTGCTCAGCTAACCTTCACGCGGAAGAGAGGCTGGCCGAATTCGACCGAGGTGCCGTTGGCGACCAGGCACTCGACCACCGTACCGGAGATTTCCGACTGGATCTCGTTCATGACCTTCATGGCTTCGATGATGCAGACGACGGTGTCGGCTTTGATCGGGGAGCCTACGGTGACGAAGGGAGGGTTCTCAGGGGAAGGGGTGCAGTAGTAGGTGCCGACCATCGGGGACGTGACCAGTTTGATGCTGGGGTCCGCGGCGGCGGGGGCGGCCGGGGCAGGGGCAGCGGCCACAGGGGCCGACGCCGCAGCCACGGGGGCGGGGGCGGCCGCCACAGGGGCGGCCTGGGCCGCGATCGGGGCACGACCGGGTAGGTCGCGCTTGATGCGCAGCTTGAAGTCCTGGTCCTGGATCTCGAACTCGGAAAGGTCCGACTTCTTCATTAAATCCACGACTTGTTTAATCTTAATTAGGTCCAAGGTAATGTCCTCCGTGAGGGGGTGTCCCTCTAGATACAGGGTGTCAGGGGGGTAAATCAACCCCTCATTCCTGAATTCCATCTGGAATCTTACCTAACTTACTGTCCTTCTGTGACTTAATGATATCTTTCAGCGTCGGAATCGCACTGGTTTCCGGCTTCGAAAGAGGCCCTTTTAGCTTTATTTTCGTTAAGCTAATGAGGGCGCGATTCAGGTTGATAAGGTCCAGCGGATTGAACCCAGCCTTCCGGGGCAGGGAGAAGTCCCCTTCGAAGTCCAAGGTGGAGGCCTGGAGGTCGATTTCGCCGGCCAGGTCTAGGCGGGCTTGGGGGCCGGTGATGGCCAGGTCGGGTAAGTATGCCCGGCCACCCACGCAGCCGAAGGTGCCCTTGGCCTGACTGAGTTCGTAGGTCGTGGCGCCCACGCCTAACACTTCCAGGACCCTGGAGATACCGCCGAGGAGCCGCACCTTCTTGAGCTCCGGATCCGTGAGCGAGTAGTGGCCAAGCCCCTTCAATAGGCGCGGCCTTTCGAGGTCGAGGTGCCCAGCGAATTCGAGGTCCAGTTTGCCGGCCGAGGTCACCTTGGTGGCGGAAGGTGCTGGCGAGTCCTTCGGCTTGGGTGAGCCTAGGTCGTTCAGCAGCTGGCCAATCTGAGCGGGGTCGCAGCCTTTGAGTCCGAGGGAGATCTTGGTTTCGTGCAACGGGTCGCCGTCCAGCGTGAGCAGGGCTTCGCCGTCGGCGAGCCCGAGCTTCGCGCGCACGCGCATGCCGCCGTCGATGTTCTCGGTGTTCGCCTGCAGGGATTTCCCAGAGACGCCCCAGGCAGAAAAGGCGCCGGTACATTCGATCGAGGTCTGGATGTCCGGATCTTTCGCGCCGGGCGTGAGCAACAAGGTGAAGCGGTGGTCGACGGGCAGGGAGAGCCCGCGCAGGGCTTCACCGAAATCTTTGCCAGCGCAACGCGCGGCGATCCATGGCTGCAGGTTGCCTTCTAAGCGGACGACGGGTCCAGCGAGCGCCAGCGGCTTCGACCAATCCCAGGAGGCTGAACCATCGAGGCTGCCGTCGGCTTCGGAATCACCGCCGCCTAGGTGATGGAGCCCGATGAAGGTCCGCTTGGGGTCGGCGTCGATGGAGACTTCGACGTGCCGGAAAGGCGCGCCCATAAAGTCAAAGCGGTTCAGGAGGACGCGGCCTTTCGTCACGCTGGTCATCGCACCCCAATGGCTTTCAATGTCGATGACCGCGTAAGGGTTCTCGCGGATGAGCAACATCTGCCAGAGGGAGACCCACCATTCGCCGAGCACGCGGTCGAGGCTCGCGGGCGCGATTTCGCCGTTCAGGTGGAGACTGTACGCCCCGCCGGCCTTAAGTTCGCAGTCGGCCGACCCCGTAATCGAGGCGATACGCAGGTCGCGTAGTCGAAGCGGGTACTCGGTGCGGGAGGGGTCGAAGTCGAAGTGCGTGCGCAAGGGCAAGGCCTTGTCCGGCGAGATCGTCTCCGCCGCGAGCCCCAGGCCACGGAAGCCAGAGAGCGAGACCTCGCCCGAAGCATGTCCGAATTCGCCCTTCGGTGAGACTTCCGCCGTGATCTCGCGAAGCAGAATCACGCCGCGCAGGTCGACGCCGGCAGCGTGGAGGAGTTTGCCGATTTCCGGCTGGGCGCTGATTTCCGCTCCAGAGATAACCCCGTGGGCGACCGTTGCCACCACCGCTCCATTCTGGCCGAGGGTCGCCGTGCCGCTGGCTGTCGAGGCCTCGGAAAGGATGTCAAAGTCAATCCGGCTGCCGCCACCGACGACGGGTCGGGCATTCAGTCTTACACGACTGAGTTCGAGGCCGAGCACCTTTGCCCGGGCGAGCGTCAGTTCCGCGACGGTGTCTTCGCTCCGGCCTTTGCCGTGCGCATGCACGTCGAGCCGGTCCGCTGAGATATTGCGCCAGGCCATCTCTTGCGCACCACCGTTGAGCTGCCAATCGTTGATTCGTCCGTTGGCCGTGACCTTCACCGTGCCATGGAGATTGAGGCCGCGCGCCTGGATGAGCCCGAGCCCGCCGTCGGCCCAATCGTTACCGAGCACGGCCAGAACGGCGAGCTCGGCACTCCCATCGCTGCTGCCTTGGCAGCGGAGCGAGACGGAAGCGCCGCCGGAACGTTCGGCCACATCGACCGCCGTCTCGATGGCGGCGAAAGCCTCGGCGAGTCTTCGGGCGAGCGGAATCTTTACCTCGGATTGTTTCTCGCCTCGGAGGAGCCCCGTCGGCACCTCGCCAGAAAGATGGCAGGTGATCTTGCCGCCGCGTGCTTGAATGGAGCGAAGATTGAGCCAGCGGCCTTCCTTCGTCACGTCAACCGTCAGGGTATCGATCAGCGGCCGGCGGACGCCGCTGCGGGCGACGGAGGCCGGACACCAGAGACGCGCACCGGACAGGCGCACCTGCGTGGGTTCGATCTGTCCAGCGACGAGGAGTGCGGGATTGAGCGCGATTTCCACGCGCGCGGCGGTGAAGATCTCGCCGGTCATTCCGTCTACCCCGAGCGACAGGTCATCGGCCGCCAGCGTCAGGTCGGGCAACATCCAGAAATTACGCGCCTGCATTCGCAGACCTTGTTCGGCGAGCTGCGTCGAGATGCGTTCCGTCAGGAAGTCCGGCAGCTTCGTCGGATGGTCGAGGTTGGCGACCCAGTAAAGTGTCAGCTGGACCGGAAGTAATAGGAGCAGGCAGGTGTTCGTCAGTCCGCGCAGGAACCTGCGGAAAGGGGAACTTGCCGGCTTCGGTTTCATCTGCCGGGGTCGGCCAGTAGCGGAATTAGGATTTCGGCGAGGCCGGCTTCAAGGATGAAGTCGTCGTCATCGGCTTCGTCTCGCATGAGGAGCGAGCGTGTGCTGAAAGGGGCCGAGCAGAGGTAGGTCCGGAAGGTCTCGCTTGCCGCGCCGCCACCGGTGGCAGCCTGGTCCGTCACCCGGATCTCGAATTTCCATCCGCCCGAACCAACGTTACGTCCAGGGAATTCCGATGCGCGGACCTCGGCGAGGCCGACTGCGAGGCGCCGTGAGTTCGCGGGGTCAAGGCGTCCGGATCCAGCCCAGTTGCCGTCAGGGCCGAGGCGCGCTTCGCCGAGGACTTTGCCGTCGCCGCGGGAGGTGAGGCGCAGGCCGCTCACGCGGGCTCCTTGGGGAAGTTCCGCTACAGCGCGTTTACGCCATGCCTGGGGTTCGACGTTCTGGTGGCCGCCGTTCAGCAGGGAGACATCGCATACCGCTGCGAGTGGCGAGCCTTTGGCGTGCACAACGCGCGTGCCTGCTCCTCTGTCCGGGTCGTCCGTGAACGTGAGCAGGATACGCTCCGTGCCGAATTCGAGTTCAACGGTTTGAATCGAGGCGGTACCAGGATTCATCAGTGTCATCACTGCAGGCACGCTTGCGCCGCCGACGGCGGACTTGCGGCGCGTCGCGCGGAGCTGCGCCACGGCGTCGAGGAAGCGTCCGACAATCTTGGCGTCGGCTTCGCGTCGCTTAGTGGCCGTGGAGCCTGGCGCGACCGGGATTTCCCAGCGGGCTTCGGCGGCGGCGCCTTCCAGTCGGTGTAACGTGATGGTGCGGCCGCCGGCGGAGATGGTAAACCCAGTGACGAGCGTCGCGTCGAAGTCCGCTGGACGGGAGGCGGCGAGTGTCTCGCGCGCGGCGAACCATTCATTGAGCAGGCGTGCTTCGATGAGGAAGACGGAGCTATTTTCCTCCAGGCGAGCGCAAAGCATTGTGGGCTGGCCCGGTGCGGGGTTGCCGACGAGCAGCACCTGGCGGCGACCATTGCCTTCGAGCGACAGGCGGAGCACTGGAGCGGTTAGTCCGGTGACCTCATCGGCGAGGGTGACGAACTTGCTGGCCCGCAGGTTGGTGAGATCGGCGACCGCCCGGGCGGTGGCCTCGGCATCGGCGAGGGCGTCGTAAGGGGTCTCGAAGCGCCACTCGGCCAGCTGGACGCGTCGTCCGATGCGCGGGCGGGCTTCGGAGGTGAGGGCGGTGACGATTTCGCCATCCTTGGTGCGGTGACGGACCGAGACGGCGCGCGCCTCGAAGTCGGCGATCTCGAAGATCTTATCAACGCGGTAGCTTTCCGGCTTGGCGGCTAAAGCCGCCGCCATCGCTTCAGGCAAGGGGATGATACGCTTGCCGTCGTCGGTGAGCAGGAAGTGATGGCGCGTTGAGGGCTGGATGCCGATCTTCGCCTCGACGGTGGAGCCGGTCTCTGAGGTGACCTTAAGGGTCCAGCGCGGCGCTTCGAGGCCGTAGTCCTTCAGCCCGGAACCGTTGGCCTTGGCTTCGGCCGCGTCGAAGCCGGCTTCGGCGCTGACGAAGCGGAGTTCATCGAGCAGGCGCTGCACGGACCAGATATTGGCCGGCCAGTCGAACGGCTCGGCCAGGCGCCAGCCGGAATTGCGTTTTTCGAGCACGATCCGTTCTGGGCCTTCGCTCAGAATCAGCTTCGTCGGCGTCGACGGGAAGAGCTGTGTCTGGCTGATGGCCGTCGGCTGATGGCCGGATGTGACCCTCCAGACGAGCCCGAAGGCAATCAGGTTGGCGACCAACAGGATGACGGTGGTGCGGGAGATCCGCATGTGCACGTCAACTTCTGCGACGCCACACGGAAACCGCAAGCCCGACTGCGAGGACGGCTAGCGGAATCAGGGAGAAGCGCAGGGCCAGGGCCCAGAAGTCGGCGGCGGTGGCGTTGAGCTGGTATTCGCCTTCGGAGCGGGCCGGCAGGGAGATGGCGCGGTCGCGGTCGGTGAGCCATGCGGCGCACTGCGTGACGAAGGCCCGGTTGCCGCCTCGGTTCAGGCGTTGGTTGGCGGCGATCTGGGAGGTGCCGATGACGACAAGTCGGCCGCCGGCGCCGCCCACGCCCTTGCGGATGCCGGTGGCGCGTTCCGCCGCGGCGGCCAGACAGACGGGGCCAGCTTGGTCGCGGTCAGGGTCAAACTTCACCGGTCGGCGGACGAGGTCAGTCTCGCCCCAAGCGGCGTCGGAGGAGAAGACAAGCTGCCAGACTCCGAGCGTGCTGTCGGGCGCGCTGCCTTCGTCGAAGCGAGCCGGACGGATGCGCGAGGCGATAAGCGGAAGGTTCTGTTCCTTGAGGACTTTGGTCAGTGGGTGCTCTTTCTCCTCGAGACGAATCAGGGCGATATCGCCGTCGGTGGTGCGTCGCGCAGGGTCGGGCTCCTGGAGTTCGGCGTCGGGTGAGAAGATCGCCCAGTCCGCCAAGGTCGGTTCGAGGCCATGCTCGCGCCCCGGGTCGAGCATCGCGAGCACGCGGCCGTTGCGTTCGTAGAGGTAATTCTTGAGGCGTGCGTTCTCGGAGGCTGAGAAGGGCGTGGCCGGTCCGGCGATGAAGACCATCGCCGCGTCGCGAGGCACTTCGGCGAGCGTGGCGAGGTTCAGCTGGCGGACCTCGAAGTTGCGGTTGCGTAGCTGACGCGACAGCAGCGACATCCCGCGCTCAGGCATCGCGTCTTCGACGCCGAGTTCGCCGTGGCCGGTGGTGACGTAGCAGATGGCGGCCTTTTCTTCGGTGACCTCGATGAGCGCGGAGGTCACGGCCTCTTCGCCGCGGAAGCCGCCTTCCTTGGTCACGAGTTCTCGATAGCTGACATACTTGGCGCGGGAGCCGCAGCTCAGGATGAGCGCGACGGAGGCGTCCGGTATGCCATGCCGCGCCGCGAGTTCGGAGAGCAGGGGGGCGTTGCGTCCGCCGCCGGCGAGCTCGACGGAGAACCACGCGGGTCCGCTGCGTCCGGATTCGACGACATAAGAATCGAGGAGCTTGAGTAGTCGTCCGCGGACGACTTGCGCAGGCTCGGACACGTCGTTGGTCACCAGCACCGCCTTCACCCAGCCTTGGTTGCGGCCCACGCCGACCGGGCTACGTCGGCCGGCCGCCCGGACGGTCTCCGCCGATTCGGGTGCGAGGGAATGCCGACGATCGGAGGTGATGTCGTGGCGCAGACGGAACTCCGGCAGCGAGGCGAGGAAGTTGACGACCACCGCGAGCGCGATGGCGAGCAGGGCCTGCGTCAGGCGGTTGAGCCGGCGGATGGGCCGGACGGAACCGAAGTCATCGCGAATGGGCGCCATGTTACTCCTGTCCCTCCACAGATAATACCGCTAGGCCTAGGCAGAGCAGGGTGCCCGTGCTGTAAAGGATGATGGGGCGGGAATCCAGGATGCCAGCGGCGAAATCCTGGAGGTGGCCGAAGGTGCGCAGGTGCGCGGCGGGTTCCCGCAGCCAGCCGAGCCACTCCCAACTTTCGATGGGGAGCGACTCCATCGCGCCACCCGCGGCGGTCATCGCCAGCAGGCTGATAAAAGCGAGCAGCGCCGCGAGCGCGGAAGAGCGCGTGACGCAGCTGCACAGGATGCCGATGGCGACATGCAGTAGTCCGCTGATGGCGATGAAGCAGAGGCCGCCCCACAGGATCGCTGGATCGCCGAGGCGCGTATCGCCCGGCGTGCCGAGGCGCTGGACGGTGAGGAAAGGGAAGAGCGTGAACAGCAACCAGAAGACGACCCACACAATCCAGGTCGACAGGAACTTCGCCCACACGACCGCAGTGGCGCTGGCAGGCGTGGTGAGCAGGGCCGCCAAGGTCCCGGAGCGACGTTCTTCGGCGAAGGTGCGCATGGTGAGCAGTGGCAACACGCACAGCAGCGGGAGCCAGAAGAACCAGAGCGTCGACTCAACGGGCGTGCGGTCGCTCGGCGCGCGACTTCCTTCGACGAGCGCGAAGAAATGGATACCGCCCATGAGTGCGAGGAATAGACCAGCAGCAGCCCACGTGCTCCAGGAGAGCGCGGCGGAGCGCAGTTCGTGCGCGAGCAAGGTGCGGAAGTGGCGCATTAGGAACGACGGGCCTCTCCTGGGGTGCGCCGCGTGGCGGCGAGGAAGATGTCTTCGAGCCCGAAGCGATCTTCGGCGATCTCGCGCAAGCTGATGCCGGCGGCGATGAGCGCGCCAGCGAGCGTCTCGCGGGCAGACGATCCCGTGGGCAGGCTGATGCGGAAGGAATTCCAACCGTCAGCGGAGGGCAAGGCGGCCACAGTGGCCGCCGCTTCGATCGTCCGGCAGGCGGCAAGTAGCGCGGCTTCATCGGCGCGCGTCACGATGGTGAAGCTGACTTCCGGCAGGAGCTCGCGGCGGAGGTCTTCCGTGCGACCCTGCGCGACGAGGCGCCCGCGGTTGATAATGACAACCTTATCACACACCTGCTCGACCTCATGGAGGATATGGCTCGAGATGAGTACGGCCATCTTGCCTCGCAACGAACGGATGAGGTCGCGGATGCCGAGGATTTGATGGGGATCCAGTCCGATGGTCGGTTCGTCGAGGATAACGACCTTCGGTTCGGCAAGAAGGGCGTCCGCGATGCCGACGCGCTGGCGGAAGCCTTTCGAGAGCTGACCGATGAGCCGGCCGGAGGCGCGGCGGGTGAGGTCGCAGTCGTCCATGACTTTGCGGACGCGTTCGCCCACCCGCGAGGGGTCGACGTCCTTGAGTCGGGCGCGGAGGGTGAGGTACTCTTCGACGCGTAGGTCTTCGGGCAGAGGATTGTTCTCCGGCATGTAGGCCAGATGGCGCTTAGCCCCAGCGGGGTCGAGGGCTACCGAGACGCCCCAAATCGAGGCACGACCGGAGGTGCCCGACATGGTTCCGGAGAGGATCCGCATCGTGGTCGACTTACCGGCGCCATTCGGGCCCAGGAAGCCGACGATTTCACCCGGAGCGACGGAGAAGCTCAGGTCTTCCACCGCGGTGAGGGAACCATAGCGCTTGGTCAGCTTTTCGGCCACGACGGCGGCTTCCGGGAGGGGCGCTGCTTCGTTCATGTGTCGGACTCCGGGAGGATGGGTTACGACTCGTCAGCACCATGCGAACGGGTCAGTGGAAGACACGCCGAACAGCCTTTTTTGGCAAGGAGAATAGAGGTCCGCGGGCGAGGTACCTCTTGCGATTTGTCGTTCATCGGGCGGTAATGATGATACACCCGAAATGAGCCTTCGTATCGTCGTCCCTCTGTCCCTCTTGGCTTTCGCTTCCGTCCTTCTGGCGGACCCGCAGCCGGGTAAGTCCGCCCGCCAACCAGGCGAAGACGTGGACGCCGCGGCGGTGCGCACGCGACCTGGGCTCGCCCCGAGCGCCGCGTTGCTCTTCAACGGCTGGGGCGTCACGCCCGCCGGCACGCATGTGCCCAGTGGTGACATGGCCTTACGTATGGTGATTGCACCGGATAAGAAGGCGGTGCTGGCGGTGAGCGCCGGATATAACCAGCAGGGCGTGACGGTGGTCACGCTCGACGAGCCACGCACCTCGCAGTTCCTCTCGCTGAAGGAATCCTTCAACGGCCTAGCGTTCAGTCCGGACGGGTGTCGCTTTTACGTCAGCGGCGGCGACACGGGCGTGATCCACGTCTTTGATTATAAGGACGGCAAGGCGACCTATGCGCGTGAGGTAAAGCCTAACCCAGATGGCCGCGCGGTCTTCCTCGCCGGTATCGCCGTGCATCCGACGACGGGCGTCGTCTACGTGTGCAACGAAGGTGGACATGAGCTCTGGAAGCTCGCGCCAGACACCCTTCTCCTGGAAAAATCCGTCGCGGTCGGACAGCACCCGCACTCGGTCGCCATCGGCGGCGACGGTAAGCACCTTTATGTCACGAACTGGGGCAGCCGCAGCGTCAGCATCGTCGACCTCGCCAAGCACCAGCGCCTCCGTGATATCACGGTCGGCATCCGGCCCAATGACCTGGCGCTCGCTCCGGACGGCCGCCTCTTCGTCGCCTGCTCTGGCGACAACTCCGTCCACGTCATCCAGACCGGTAAGCTGGAGAAGGCCGGTGAAGCCGCTGGCCCGACCCGCCGCCTCTGGGAAGGGGCTCGCGAGGTCATCGCGACTTCGCTCTACCCGCAGTCTCCCGAAGGCAGCACACCCTGCGGCCTCGCGATCTCGCCCGACGGCAAGACGCTCTTCGTCGCCAACGCCGATAATAACTCGGTGCTGGTCGCCGACATCTCCGGCGACCTCATGGAAGACGCCCAGGATCGCGGCGAGAAGATCGCCTTGGTCAATGGCTTCATCCCAACCGGCTGGTACCCGACGGCGGTCGCCGTCACGCCCGACAATAAATTCCTCCTCGTCGCCAACGGCAAGGGGCTCACGTCGCGCGCGAGCTTCCCGGCCCTCAGCCCGAAGCCGAATAAGCTGCACAACGGCCTGACCTTTGATCACCCCGGCAAGACCTTCGAAGGCTCGATCTCGTTCGTCGCCAAGCCCGACGCGAAGCAGATGGTGGCCTACACGAAGCAAGTCCGTCTCAACTCCCCTTACAATCCGTCGCAACTCCGCGCGGCCACGCTGCCTAGTGATTCGGTCATCCCGTCCAAGATCGGCGATCCCTGCCCGATCAAGCACGTGCTCTACATCATCAAGGAGAACCGGACCTACGACCAGGTCCTCGGAGACATGAAGGATGCTTCCGGCAAGCCTATCGGCAACGGGGATCCGAAGCTCACGATGTACGGCGAGAAGGTCACCCCGAACCATCACCAGCTCGCCCGCGAATACGCGCTCCTCGACAACCTTTACTGCAATAGCGAGGTCAGTGTCGACGGCCACAGCTGGACCGACGCGGCGATGGCCACCGACTTCAACCAGCGTTCCTGGATCATGTCCTACTCCGCCCACGGCAAGCTCTTCGGCAATGATGAGATGGAGACGCCGGCCAACGGCTACCTCTGGGATCTCTGCAAGCGCCATGGTCTGAGTTACCGTAATTACGGCGAAGGCGCCCAGCGTGTGCCGTCAGAGAATCGCGGCCGCTGGAAGGGTATCCTCAAAGGCGCCCGCGATATGGATCTCGTGCAGGGCTGGATCGACGATCTCCATGCGGCCGAGAAGACCGGTGACCTGCCGCGCTTCACCATTATGTCGCTCGGCGAAGACCATACCGGTGGCACGACGCCGGGTTCCTTCACGCCCGAAGCCTGCGTGGGCAGCAACGACCTCGGCCTCGGCCGCATCATCGAAGCGGCTAGCCGCAGTAAATATTGGAAGGAGATGGCGATCTTCATCATCGAAGACGACACCCAGAACGGACCTGACCACGTCGACGCCCATCGCACGGTCGGTTATGTCATCAGTCCTTGGTGCAAGCGCGGCGTCGTCGACAGTACGCTCTACACTCAGGCGAGCATGATCCGTACGATCGAGTTGATCCTCGGTCTGCCTCCGCTCACGCAGTATGACGCTGGCGCGACCCCGATGTTCAGTCTCTTCAGCAAGGAGGCCGTGATGACGCCCTATTCCCCGCTGATGCCGAAGGTCGACCTGCAGGCGAAGAACACCAAGAAGAGCGCCTTCTGGGAGCGGTCCGAGAAGATGAACTTTGCCGAATACGACCGCGCACCGGAGGATGAGCTCAACCGCATCCTTTGGGCCGCAGCCCGCCCGGGCGAACCGTACCCGACCCCCATCCACCGCGCGATCTTCACGCAGCCGTTGGAGAAGTAAGCCGCGCCTCTGGGCACGAAAAAGCCCCGGCCTAGGCCGGGGCTTTTCTTTGCCTAGCTCGCGCGGCTTACTTGGTGGCGGGAGCAGCCGGTGCGATGAGCGAGGGCTCAGACTGCACGAGGGCTTCCTTGTCGGACTTCCAGACGTGCCCCGCGCGGAGTTTCTTGTCCATCGCGTTAAGCCACTTGGTGGCTTCAGCGGTGTCGCCCTTGGCGACGGCGAGATTGGCTAGGGTCAGCATGGCGAAACCGCGGAGGGTTTCCGGCGCGTTCACGTCGTCGGCAACAACCGCGATCGCCTTATCGGCACCGGCTTCACCGGCTTCGAGGCGGCAGAGGGCAGCGTAGAGACGGGCGCGGGCACCGAGGGCGGAGATAGCCGGGGCCTTGCCAGCGAGAGCGGTCAGGCGATTGGCTTCGTCGTAGGCCTTGGCGGCGTCGGCGAATTTGCCGGCCTTCTTGAGGTCGTCGGCGACGTCGGTGATCGCAACGGCGGCGAGGGGCTCGCCCGGATGGCGTGCGGCGAAGGCGCGACGGGCGGCTTCATCCTGGCAGGCAGTGAATTCTTCGCCGAGGGCTTCGCGGCGGCTTTCAGCGTAGAAGAAGTAGGCGAGGAAGGCGAGGATCCCGACGACGACGCCGAAGGTTCCCTTGACGATGACGCCCTTGTTGCGCTCCCAGAAGAGCCAGAGGCGGTCCTCAGTGTCCGCATTCACGAAATCCTCGTCGACGACGACGAGGTTACGGTCGTCGCCAGCCGGGGGCTGCTTGTTGGAACTATCTTCAGGCATGGGGGGTCAACCCTTGGCAAAGGACCGTTTGTGTCAACCCCCGCCTCCCCCGCCTACGGGCTTGTCCCCGCCCCCGGGAGGGTAAGTATGGGTGGACTCATGAGCGCTTCCGCCGCCGTCCTTTCGCTCCTTCAAGCTGCCCAGGGCAAGGGCCAGATTTCCGCCTCCAGCCTGGCCAACGCCGGGGATTGGCTTCGCTCCGGGGCCTTGCCGGCTGCGGCGATCGAAGCCCTTAAGGACCTCTGCGACCGCGGAGCTTGGGCGGAGCTCGAGGACCGTTTCTACAAGGGCATCGCCTTCGGTACGGGTGGTATGCGCGGTCGCACCGTTGGCCGGGTCTCGGCCGCCAACGAACTCGACGCCCAAGGCCTGCCGATTCGCGCCGCCATCGGCTCCGCCTGCCTTAACGACATCAACGTCCTCCGGGCGGTCATCGGCCTCTGGAAGCATGTCTCCGCAACCCAGCCCGGCGCGCGCCTTGTCGTCGCCCATGACGTGCGTCATTTCTCCCGGCACTTCGCCGAACTTATCGCCGGCGCTTGGAGCGAACTCGGCGGTGAAGCCTATCTCTTCGTCGGTGCCCGCTCGACCCCGCAGCTGAGCTTCACGGTTCGTCATCTTGGCGCCCATGCCGGCGTGGTCATTACCGCGAGCCACAATCCTTCCCACGATAACGGCTTCAAGTGCTGCCTCGGCGACGGTGGCCAGGTGCTTCCTCCCCACGACGCCGCGATCGTCGCCGAAGTCGGCAAACTCGGCCCCGCCGATGTCGCTCCTTATCTTGAGACGGATATCAGTCGCGTGCTCACCGTCCCGGCTTCCGCTGAAGACGCCTACCTTGCTCGCGTAGCTGGCGTCGTCCTTGATCCCGAGGTGATCTCGCGTCACACCCCCAAGGTCGTCTACACGAACGTCCACGGTACCGGTGACGTCATGGTGGTGCCGGCGCTGCGCCGCGTGGGCATCGACCCGCATGTGGTCGAAGAACAACGTGAGCACGACGGCCGTTTTCCGACCGTGGCTTCCCCGAACCCGGAAAACGCCAGCACGTTTGCCCTCGCCCTGAAGCTCGCCGACGAGATCGGCGCCGACCTCATTCTCGCCACGGACCCCGATTCCGACCGCGTCGGCGTGGCCTGTCCGCTGCCCGCCGGCGGACATCGCCTGCTTAATGGTAACGAAGTGGCTGCGTTGTTGACCGAATTCCGCCTCTCCTCCTTGAAGGACGCCGGTATCCTGCCTGAGGCCGGCTCGCCGAATGCGGCGGTGGTGAAGTCTCTGGTCACGACCCCTCTCGTCGCCGCAATCTGCGCCCGCCATGGCGTCCGCTGCGTCGAGACGCTCGTCGGCTTCAAGTGGATCGCCCGCAAACTCGAGAAATGGAGCCGCCGCTTGGCCGACGCCGCCGGCGCCGAAGCCGCCGTGCTCCCGCTGCTCCGTCGTGCCCCGCTCGCGTTGCGTCACTCCACGCTCTTCCTGCTTGGGGCCGAAGAAAGCTACGGCTACCTCGCCGATGACGCCGTCCGCGACAAGGACGCCAATGCGACGGTGGTGATGCTTTGCGAGTTCGCGGCGCTCCTCCGTTCCCGCGGCCGCACGCTCCTCGACGCGCTCGACGTGCTCCACCTCAGCTACGGCGCCCACCACGAGGATCTGTTGAATCTTTCGTTCGAAGGCGCGGAAGGCGCCGCGTGCATCCGCCGTATCGTCGCCTCTTGGCGCGCGACCCCGCCGTCCGTGATCGACGGCTCCAAGGTCGTCCGTGTCACCGACTACGAGCGCGACAAGGTGATCGACGCCGAAGGCGACCGTGTGCCGCCCGAGGAATTCATCCTCGCCGAGTTGGCCGACGGCCGCCGCATCGCGGTCCGCGCCTCCGGCACGGAGCCCAAGGCGAAATTCTATTCGTTCACGAAGGCCGAGGTCGCCGATGCCGATGACCTCCCCTCCGCCCGTGAGCGCGCTCGCAAGTCCGCCCTCGCGCTCCGCGCCTGGCTCGAGGCCGACGCCAAGCGTCGCGCCAAATAACCTTATCATGAAGACCCTGTCCTTGTTCTCCCTCCTCCTGCTTGCCGGCTGTTCCAGTCCGCTGGGCGACCGTTCCTTCGTCTCGGAGAAGACGCCCGCCGCGGCCGCCCTCTCGGGGCAGTCTGCGGGCCAGGGTTCCCTCGAGGATCGCGTCCGGGCGGCCAACGAGAAGAACGACCAGCGCATGCTTAAGGGTGACTGGCGCGCGGCCAAGCCGGCCGTGGGTCCTCAGCAGTAAGGCCTACTTGGCCTTAGGCTTCAGCGGTAGCTTGATGCCCATCTGGGCGTCGAGGTAGATTGCGAGCTGGTCGACCAATGCCGCCGCGAACTTACGCCGACTGGCGTCGGTGTCGCGCACGCCCTTGGAGTTACTCTCGATCTGCAGCCCCGCGAAACCGGTGCCGGGCGCGGTGTGGGTGCGGACGTTGTAGCCGCCGTTGAAATAGGGTTCGCCCGGGATGGGCTTGCCGAGGCTCGGCGTGGAAGGGAAGCCGGCCTTCTCCATCAGGGCTCCGAAACTCTGCGGACCGTGGAGGAGCGCCGGGTAAGCGGAAGGGTTATTCAGCGCGAAGAACTGCAGGGTGCCCTTCTTGATGAACTCCGGCTTGGCGAGCTCGGGGTCCGACAGGCCGAACTCCTCTCGGTTGTGCCCATAGCCTAGTTCAAGGCGCGCATCGGTATGTCCGTGGCCATGTAGGTCGATGTAGAAGCCCTTGCCGTGTTGCGCGACGACGGCCTTCTGCGCGGTCTGGATGAAGCCTTGGAAATCTTTCCAGGATTGTTCGGTCAGCGGATTCCCGGCGGCACCTTCGACGATCTCGCGGTTGCAGTCGATCTTGCGACGCGTGACGCGGCAGATGACCACGTGCGGGTGCTGGCCGGTACGCGCGACGAACTCGTCGTCAATGGCCCTGGCGAGCTCCTGGGTATTGGTGTCGAAGGCGAACGTGCCTTTCTCACGATCAGGAAGTTCGTCGGGCTTATCGCGGCCGCCATGCGGCGCGGAGAGCACGAACGGCAGGCTGCCGGGGATGTACTCCACATACTTATTACGGCCGAAGGTGGTCTTGCCGGGCTCGTTTGTCTCGGCGGCGCGCAGGACGACGGAGGCTGCCAATAGGCAGACGCAGAGGAGGCGAGGCATGCCGTATCCAAAGCCCACCAACCGGGAGGGTCAAGCGGACGGAAATCAGCGGACGGCCCCGCCGGCGAGCAAGGCGCGCACGGCGGCTTCCTCAGGGACGGTATCCGCGGTGCTGGCCGCGCCTATGCCGTCTTGCAGGACGAAGCGCAGCTTGCCGCCACGGACTTTCTTGTCGCGACGCATCGCGGCGAGCATGGGTTCGAGGGGGAGCGGGGCGCGCAGTGCGACCGGCAGGGCGTGCGCTTTCAGCGCGGCCTCGACCTGTTCGGCCTGGGCGGCGGTGCAATGCTTTAGCTCGGTCGAAAGGCGGGCGGCCATCACGAGCCCGATCGCGACGGCTTCACCGTGCAGGTACGTCCCGTAGCCGGCGGTCGCTTCGATCGCGTGCCCAAAGGTGTGGCCGAGGTTGAGGAGCGCGCGGCCGCCTTGGGCGCTGGTCTCGCGTTCGTCGCCGGCCACGACGACGGCCTTGATCTCGACGCAGCGGCGGATGACGCGCGGCAGCAACGCATGATTCCAGCTCAAGGGCGAATTCTGTTCGAGCAGGCCGAAGAGGTCGGCGTCGGCGATGATGCCGTGCTTGATGACCTCGGCCATGCCCGCAGCGAACTCGCGCGGAGGTAGGGTGGCCAGCAGGTCGGTGTCGGCGAAGACGGCCGTGGGCTGATGGAAGTTGCCGACAAGGTTCTTGCCTGCGGAGAGGTTGATGCCGGTCTTGCCGCCGACGGAGCTATCGACCATCGCGAGCAACGTCGTCGGGATCTGGTAGAAATCAACGCCGCGCTGGTAGGAGGCGGCCGCGAAGCCGGCGAGGTCGCCGACGACGCCCCCACCGAGCGCGAAGACCGCGCCGTCGCGGGCGACGCCGTTGGCAGCGAGGAAATCCCAGACGCGCGCAAGCTCGGCGGTCGACTTGGCGGTCTCGCCGTCTGAAGCCGTCGCGAGCACCGGCATGAGGCGGGCGAGCTGCGCGGCGAAGCCGGACTGGGCGGCTGCGACGCCGGGCGAGGTGATTGCGACGCACTTTTGGCCGGAGGCCACGCGACGTTCCGCCACAGCCAAGGCTTCCTGGCACATCCCAGCCCCGATACGGACGGGGTAGGAGCGCTGGCCTAATTGGACGGTGACGGTCTCGGCCGACATGGGTTCACGCTGGGGTGGAGCGCCCTCGCTGGCAAGACAACCTCACTCGGCCAGGCCGACGATCGAGCGGGCGTAGGCCCGCGCATCGAAGGGCTGGAGGTCAGCCGGCTGTTCGCCGACACCGATGAAGCGGACCGGGACGCCGAGTTCGCGGACCACCGCGACGAGTGCGCCGCCGCGGGCGGTGCCATCAAGTTTAGTCACGATCAGGCCAGTGAGCCCAACGGCCTCATGGAAGATGCGGGCCTGTTCAATCGAGTTCGCGCCGAGCGAACCGTCGATGACGAGCCACTTCTCGTGCGGTGCACCAGCGTGGGCCTTGGCCGTCACGCGGACCACTTTGCGTAATTCTTCGAGTAGGTGCGCCTTGGTGTGAAGTCGGCCTGCGGTGTCGAGGATGACGACGTCGACGCCGCGCGCGACGCCGGCCTTGGCCGCATCGAAGGCCACGGCGGCAGGGTCGGCACCGGCGGCACCGCCGACGACTTCGACGCCCAGCCGGTCAGCCCAGGCGGAAAGTTGTTCGCCCGCGGCGGCACGGAAAGTGTCACACGCGCCGAGCAGGCAGGTCTTACCGTCTTCGCGCCAGCGCCAGGCGAGCTTCGCGGCGGTGGTCGTCTTGCCGGCGCCGTTGACGCCGAGGAGCATGATCACATGCGGCTTGGAGAAGGCGGGTGAGGCGACGGTCTCGCCGCCGAGCGCACGCACAATGCTTTCGGCCGCGGCTTCGGCTGGCGAGGTCTTGCGCAGCGCGGCTTCGGACTTCCAGGCCGAGCGCGCGGCTTCGACGACCTCGTCGGCGGTAGCGGGTCCGAAATCGGCGGCGATCAGACGCTCACGCAGCTGCTCGGCCGACTCGGCGTCCATCGGCCTCGCCAATAGATTGGCGACAGCCTCGGCCGTGCGGCTCAAGCCGGACTTCAGACGCTCAAAGAAGCCCGCCATCGGTTCAGCCGCCTTCGGCTTTGCGCGGGTCGCGACCCAGTTCTTCCTTATAGCTGTCGAGGATGCCGTTCACGAAGCGCTTGGATTCCTCGGTAGAGAATTCCTTGGCGATGTCGACGGCCTCGTTGATGCTGACGACCGGCGGGATGTCCGTCCGGCGCATCAGTTCGAAGATGGCGATGCGCAAGATGGCGAGGTCGACACGCGCAATCCGGCCGAAAGCCCAGTTCTTGGCGTATTTGCCGATGACTTCGTCGATGAGGATGAGGTCACGGATGACGCCCTGGATGAGCTCCTCGGCGAACGCGTAGTACTCGCGGGGCTGCGGACGCTCGGAGAAGAAGTCGAAGAGCCCCGTCACCATATCGGCGTGGCGCTGGACTTCCCAGGAGCAGAGGAACTGCATAGCGGCCACGCGGCCGTCATGGCGACGGTTGCGCTTGGCGGGCGCCGCGGCGGGATCAGGCACGACCGGTTCGTCGGGTGCGATAATGGCGATTTCGATGCCAGCCGGGATGTTGTGGCGGCGGAAGGCGTCGACGGTCTTCGGGCTGGAGCCGATAATCTCGATCAGGCGACGATGGCTGCGGATCTCCTCGCGGAGCGCCGTCCGGGGTTCCTCAACCTGCGAGGGGAGCGGGAATGGACCCGAGATCCGGGCGCCCGTGCCGGCGATGCTGGCGATGATGTCCGCCGCGGTCTGGTCCGCCATACGGTAGTCGACACCTTTGATCCGAATACGGATCTTGGCGCGCGCGGAGGCGGAAATGGGAGAGTCGTTTTCCATCGGTCAGTTCTGGGCGAAAGGTTCCTGGCCGCCGCGCTTACGTTCCTCTTCTTCGACCTGGTCGAGGCGTTCGCCGAGCGTGATGCGGTGACGGGCCATGGTGAGGGCGGCGTGCGCGAATTCGGTGCCGCGGTCAAGCGAGCCTTGGCAACGGGCGACGGCCTGCTCGCGGTTATTGGTGACGACGATGCCGTTGATCACCGGAACCTCGGAGCGGATGGCGGCATCCTGCAGCGCCTGGGCGGTCGAGTGGGCGATGATTTCGTGGTGCGGCGTGTCGCCGGCGATGACGACACCGAGGGCGATGATGCAGTCGTAGTCGCCGGTCATGGCCGACATGTAGGCTGCAAAGGGAATCTCGCCCGAGCCAGGGACGGCCAGCTCGACGATGGAGCCAGCGGGGACGCCAGCGTCGCGGAGGCCTTTGATGGCGTTCTTCTTCAGGGCCTGGACGAGTTCCGCATTGTAGCCTGCCGACACGATGGCGAAGCGGAGTTCGGCGCCATCGATGGCGTCAGGGGTGGGCTTGTCTAGGCTCATGGCAGAAGAACGGATGGCCGATGGAGTGGCTTCCGAACCCGTCTGCAAGCGGAAACGGCCGAAAACCCTTAGAACGGAACCTGCTCGACGATTTCCAACCCGTAGCCGCCCAGGCCCACGACCTTGCGCGGGTTATTCGTGATGAGCCGGATGCGGCGGAGCCCGAGGTGTGAAAGGATCTGGGCACCGATGCCGTAGTCACGCGCGTCCATGGCACCAAGTCGGACGCCCGACTGGTCAGCCTGCACGCCTCCGAACGGTTGGGTCACGTGGACAATCACGCCGCGGCCTTCCTTGGCGACGGCTTCGAAACTGGCGGCAAGGGAGGTGCCGGAGCCAAAGGCGCTGCCGCGGAAAAGGTCGCCGAGCATGTTCTCGCGCTGCACGCGCACGAGTGTCGGCGATTCGTCCGGCTGGCCGAGGGTGAACACGAGGTGCTGGCGGCCATCTGGTAGCGAGCGGTAGACGCGCAGGCTGAATTCGCCCCAGGCGGACTGGAACGGACTTTCGGCGACAAGCTCGACGAGCCGTTCGCGGCGGTGGCGGAACTCGATGAGCTGCGCGATCGAGATCATGTGCAGGCCAAACTTCTTCTTGAGTTCGACGAGCTCAGGCAGGCGCGCCATCGAGCCGTCCTCGTTCAGGATCTCGCAGATGACGCCGCTGGGGTGCAGGCCGGCGAGGGAGGCGAGGTCGACCGCGGCTTCGGTATGGCCGGCGCGCTGGAGCACGCCGCCGGGCCGGGCCAGGAGCGGGAAGATGTGGCCGGGCTGCACGAGTGCCTCGGGCTTGGCCTGCGGGTCCGCGAGGATCGCGATGGTCTTCGCTCGGTCGTAGGCGGAGATGCCGGTGGAGATCCCTTCGGCGGCGTCGACGGCGACGGCGAAGGCGGTGCGCTGCGACTCGCGGTTCTCGGGCACCATCTGGGAGATGCCCAGGCGGCGAAGCTGATGCTCGACGGTCGGCACGCAGATGAGCCCGCGCGCGTGGCGGATCATCATGTTGACGGTCTCCGGTGTGGCCTTCGAAGCCGCCATCACGAGGTCGCCCTCGTTCTCGCGGTTCTCGTCGTCGGTCACAATCACGAGTTTCCCGGCGGCGATGTCCGCAAGGGCTTCCTCGATGGTGTCGAAGGGCTCGTTCATGAAAGAGGGAGGTTCGAACTTGGTCGTAACCTCCCTCGGTGCAAGCGGGGAGATGGCTCCCTGCCGGTAAAACAGCCCGCTTAACGGTTATTTCGCGGCGGCGGCCTTACCTTTGGCCTTTCCCTTGGCGCCCGGCGCGACGGGAGTCGGTGCGGCTTTCATGGCCTCGGCAATCTTGGCACTGGCTTCCTTCCATGAGGCCTTGGGCTCGGCCTTGGCACTCCAGATGACGAAGTTACGGAAAGTGGCGGACTGGCCGGCGCAGGTGAAGCCGGGGCTGGCTTTCTCAGCCTTGAAGAGATCGTTGCTGCCGAAGCCGCTGATCTTGCCGTCGATCGTCGCGACCATCGTGTCGCCGACCATCTCGAGCACGACGCTGTGCCAAGTGCCGGCTTCGAACGCCTGCGCCTGGTTCAGGAAGACAACGCCCTTATCAGGGCCGTCATGGTCATGGTCGTCTTTCTGCACGCGCAGGGCCGTCGGCGTGATCATCACGCGAGCGACATGTTCCTTGGCGTCGTTGATGCTGAGGGAGATCGACTTGGCGCCATCGAAGCGGAATTCGAAGGCGGCGACGAAATCTTGGAGCTTCATGGGCACGCGACCAGCGGCACCATGCTTGTCGGCGGGAAGCTCTTCGACGTGGATGCCGTCGGCGGCCCGTTCCCACTTTCCCTTGGCGACTTTCCATTCGGCAGCCTTGGTATCCTTGGTGAGCGTGTCGTTCAGGATTTCCTTGTCAGGCTGGGCGAGCAGCGTGGCGGGGGCGTCAGCCGCGCAGAGCGGGGAGACGAAGGCGAGGAGGGCGAGGAGGCGGAGCGACATAGGGGTGGGGTGCTCTTCTATAACAACGGAAACCCCTAATGGTTGCGTTTATTCGTAGGTCAACTGCGCGGTGGCGTTCGTCGTGGCCGATGAGACCGTGCGCACCCAGTAGGCGTTGATCCAAGCAGGGAAATCGAAGGTCTCCTTCGCGCCCGGCGCTAGTTTGAAGCTCTGATAGGCCGCGAAGCGACCATCGCCAGCCGCGTCGAGCTCGACGGTGATCGTCGTCTCGACGTCGCCATGGTTGGCGAGCTGAAGCCGCTTCTTATCGTAGCCGGTCATGAGGTAGGGGTCCGATGGTTTGCCGGCGGTGACGTCGCTGTTCTTCCAGGGGCCGCCGAAGCCGCGTGGCTTACCGAGCTGCCAGAGATCGTCGGCGGCGCCCACCCACACGGCGGCCTTGCCATCGTCGGAGCGGATGAGGTGGCGGTTGTCCAGCCCGGCGATGCGTGCGCTGGGCTCGATGCCGCTGAGCACGAGTAGGCCGCGGTACGAGCAGTAGTCATGGACGGCGGCGTCGCTCGTCGCGATCGGGCGCATACGAATTGCGCCCATGGCGTTGAGCGCCGGTAGTTCGTAGAAGGTGCCGTGCGCCTGGAGCAGGTCGCGCTCGGTGCAGACCTCGCGCACCTTGCGCAGTGCGCTACGGGCGAGCAGGCCGTCTTGAGCCGGCGAAGCCGAACGCGGCAGGCGCCAGCGCACGCCGCTTTCCTCGAAGATGACCGAGGCTTCGTCGGCGGTGACGATGCCCTGCGGAATGGGCGTGTTCTTCTCGAAGTAAGCCGCGCCCTTCGGGTCGGTCTGCTTGGTGAGCTTCAGGTCGGCGGAGAGTTCGTAGGCGTCGCCGAGGGTGGTCTGGTCGGGCGTGACGGTCGCGGTGAGTACCGAGAGTGTGCGCAGATTGGCCCCGCGCGTCAGTAAGAACGCGCCTTGCGACGTCGCGTCGGTGGCCCGGCTCAGGCCTTTGAAGATCTCGCCGCGCCCAGTCGTCCGCGTGTCATTCGCTGCGTATTGGAAGGTGGCGGTGGCCTTGGCGACATCGCGGTCGGCGGTGATCCGGATCCAAGAACCTTTGATGACGTGGTTCAGTTCAAGCCACTGCGAGCTGTGCTCTCCCGGATAGAGCGCCGCCTGGCCGTAGTGCATCCATGTCGGCACGACGTCCGCCCGGGGCGACCCGTAGATCTCGATCGTGAACATCGTCGGCTCCGTGCCGTCGTATTTCAGGAAGAGGGCGCGCTTGTCGAATCCCTCGCAGAGGAACGGGTCCGAAGGCGCGCCGGCTTTGACGGGTTCGTCCACCCAGACGCTGCCGCGACCGATGGCCGGGCCGAGCTTGTCCGGTGTGTCGAGCGACGTGAACCAGAGGTTGGATTGCGACTGGCCCGGGCCGGCGAGCGCGCCCTTGGCGGGACGCTTGTTGAGGAATTCGGATTTAGCGGCGTCGTCGCACCCGAAGACGAGGCGGTCCTGCCAGCGGGTGAAGTCGCCGATGACCTTGAGGTAGGACGAGCGCGGCGTGATGCCGGTCAGGTGCTGCGACGAGAAGTTCGCGGGGAATTTCCAGAAGAGGCCGTGCATGGTCATCAGGCGCGAACCTTCTTCGCCGATGTCGCGGATGCGCGGCCACTCGGTGTTCCAGCCGTGCGCGCCGTCGTACGAGTGGCTGCCCTTGGGTAGGCGGTAGCTCGTCCACTTGCCGTCTTCCATCACCATGAGGATCAGCGAGCGGAAATCCCAGCCAATCGTCCAGAGCGGGTCCTTGGCGGGATCGGCGTTGCCGGTGAGGCCGCCAGGGCCGGTGACTTCGGTGAACTGGTTGCGACGGATGAGCGACCAGTTACCCTCACCGTTGAAAGAGCCCAGGCCTCCGCTGACGATCGTCGGGTCGACCAGCGCCTTGGGGCTGCGTTCACCGTTGTTGGCAAGGATGACAAGGCCTTGGCCGGAGTAGAGTCCCTTCCCGTGGTATCCAGGTAGCGTCGAGGTGATGGTGGCCGGGCTGACTTCCGCCGTCTGGCCAGGCTTCGGCTTGTTCATGATTTCCTTAATGAGTCCCTTCACGGCGAGTGTATGGACGTCGACCTCATAGAGTCCGTCTTCCATCGTCGCGAAGTAGACCTTGTTCGTCGGGTCGGTAAGGTGGCGGGCGTTGCCGGTGAGTCGTCCGGGCATGAGCTTCGGCGGGATGACACGCACATCGCGGTTCGCGCCGATGAAGTACGGCCCGATGATGAGCTGGTTCGACTCCTTGTGAATCATGCGGTTGGCGGGCGTACCGCCGACGCTTTCGGGGCGGACGATCTGCTGTAGGTCAGGCGTGATCTCGTAGAGCTTATCGCTCGAACCATAGGGCAGGTGCGGCCCGTAGGTGATGACCCAGAGGCGGTCAGCCCAGGGCACGACGGCGCCCGTGCCGCATTCGCCTTCGTTATTGAAGTAAGCGAGCTCGGGGTAGATGCCGGACCATTCTTGGGGCGCAGCGGCGGCGGAGAGCGCGCTCAGCGCGAGTGCGGCGAGCGAGCGGAGGGAAGACGGGGACATGACCGAACTTTTCTCTCTGGCCGGAGGCTGGCAAGGTTAGGATATGGCATGAAGAAAAAACACCAGCAGCAACCAGCCCGCCAAAGCCACGGCGGGAACCCCGAGTAGGCGGACTAAGCTTTTGGATTGGGCCTGAGAGAGAAAGGCGAGCGCGAGGAGTGCGCCGCCCAGCGGCCCGAGCCAGCGATACGGCAACGTGAGCTGGAGGTTCATCGTCGGCACGACCGCGCACGCCTGAGCGATCCAGGTCATCAGGTGGAGCAACGCCGCCGCAAGGCCGTTGATCCACGCTGCCAGCCTGGCCAACCAATCAGTCACACTACAGGCGACCGAAGCCATCCCGAGCATCAGAGGGATCTCCGAGAGCGGCACCAGTACGAGGTTCACGAAGACACCGCCCCAACTCGCCGAGCCGAAGAGTCCGAGCGTGAGCGGCGTCCCCGCGAACGTGGCCGCCAGTGAGACGCACAGGCCGCCGAGCAGGAACTTCCGCATCCGCCAGCGAAGCTTTTGCGTCGCGGTCTGCGCGTCGGCCGGCGTCAGGCGTTCTTCTTCCGTTGGCTGCGCGCAGAGGTTCGCGGCTGGTCCGCCCGCTGCGATGATTCCGAGGACGGCCGCATAGCTCAGTTGGAAGCCGGCATCCGTGCAGGCTTCGGGAGTGAGGATGAGTGTGACGGCACAGGCGAGCGCGAGCGATTGCAATGCAGGCGTGTCACGCTCGCTCGCGCGTCCACCCCAGAGGAAGGCCGCCATGATCCAGGCGCGGACCGACGACGGCGAAGCGCCGGTCACCTGCACGTAGAGCCAGAGCAGCGCGAGAATGACTAAGCCCGACGGGAGCTCCGGCAGACGCGCCCGCTTGGCCAGCCAGAGTAAGGCCGCCGCCATGCCGGCGATGTGCAGGCCACTGATGGCGAAGAGGTGCAGCGTGCCTGTCGTCATGAACGCCTCCTTCGCATCCGTCGGCAGTAATGCCGTCCGGCCCAGCATCGTCGCGGCGAGCATCGCCCCACCGTCCGGATCTTCCCATGGGAGTGACCGCAGCCATCGTTCCAGTCGCCCGAGCTGCGCTTGCCGCCAGACCGCGAAGCGCGAGGGTGGGGCGAGTTCGCCGAGTACGCGCCCGCCGCGCAGCTTGAGCGTCGCGCCTTGGGAGCGGAGCCAAGCATCGTAGCCGTCGGCGTCGACGGCGATCGCCGTTAATCCGCCGGACATCATCAGTTCGACGCCTTCGGCCGGACAAGCCCCACGGGCGGAGAGCGCGACGCGCCGGCGGAAATATCCGCCGTCACGGTCTGTGATCCAGCCGAGCCCCGTCCAGCCTTCGCCGTCTTTGCGTGGCGTCGCGCGTTCCACGAGGAGCGGCAGCTCGACGAATGGTCGGCGGACGATGGCCGGCGTCTGCGGTGGCATTCGTAACTGATGCCACGCCGCACCAATCGTCGTACCCGCGATCACGAGGGCTACTCCGGCGATGATCGCATGACGTCGGGTGAACCAACCGAGCGCGACTGCGAGGGCGCCGACGAGCAACCAAGGGCCGGGCGATACGGCTGTGGCCGCATCAATCGAGCAACCGAGGAGGAGGGGAAGGGCGAGCCAGAGCGCCGGACAGTGTCCGAAGCGGTCGGGGGTCAGGGAGTCTTGCTCCAGGGGGTCGGGCCTTGCCATACGCGGAGGCCTTGGCCTCCGACGGACAGGGACCGGACCTCCGCGGCGAGCGAAGTCCAGGCGGGGTGCTTGGCGAGGACGGGGTCCTGAAGGAGATTTCCTAGGGGGATCACGACAAAACCACGGGAAGACCACCTAGGGTGGGGGAGGGTGACCGTCGGGCTGTCCCACGCGCCCCCTTCATAGAAGAGCAGGTCGATGTCCAAAGTCCGGGGGCCGTTACGGTTAGCGGTCCGTTCCCGACCGAGGTGGCGTTCGACATCTAAGGTTTTTACCAAGAGTTCGTCGGGATTTAACTCACAAGTAATTACCAGACAAAGATTTAAGAAGTTAGGCTGGTCGGCATAGCCCACCGGATCTGAGTCCACGGCCTCGGAAATGGCTAAAATTCGGGTTTCGGGGAGTTTGCCCAGAAGCCCGATGGCTTGGCCGAGGATATCGGCCCGGTCGCCGAGGTTGCTGCCTAGGCCGAGGATGAAGTGCTGGGGGTTCCCCTTCACGCCCGCTCGCGACGGATCTTCACCGAAATGGCGTCAAACTCGGCGGCCACCGGGGCGAAAGGTTTGGTGACTTCTACCGTGACGGCCTTGACCACCCCGAAAGTGCCCAAAATTCGGGCGGCAATCTGTTGGGCCAGGGTCTCGATCAGGTAGACCGGCGCGCCGGTCAGCTGGGCTTCCACCGTGCGGATGACCTGGGCGTAATCGACGGTCAGCTTCAGGTCGTCGCCGGCGGCGGCCGGCCGGGTATCGACCTCGAGGTCTACGGAGACGGTGAACCGCTGGCCGAGACGCTTCTCCTCGGGCAGGGCGCCATGGTGTCCGAAGGACTTGATGCCAGCTATCCTGATGATGTCCACGCCCCGATGAATGCCCGCCCGGGACGACCCTGCAAGCGCCTTCCCGCGGCGCGCCCGCAATTGTTAGAAGTCCCCACTTGACCACCCTTCCAACGGTCGCTGACAGTCCGCGGAACACTATGCCTAAGAGGACCGATATCCGCTCAATCCTCATCATCGGCTCGGGACCGATCATCATCGGCCAAGCCTGCGAGTTCGATTATTCCGGCACCCAGGCCTGTAAGGCGCTGCGCGAAGAAGGTTACCGCGTCATCCTGGTGAACTCCAACCCGGCCACGATCATGACGGATCCGGAGACGGCGGACGTCACCTACGTGGAACCCCTCACGGTCGAATCCGTGGAACGCATCATCGCCAAGGAGAAGCCCGACGCGCTCCTCCCGACGCTCGGTGGCCAGACGGCGCTCAATCTTTCCCTTAAGCTCGCGCGTACCGGCGTCCTGAAGAAGTACGGCGTCGAACTCATCGGTGCGAAGGAAGATGCGATCGAGCGCGGTGAAGACCGCGAGATCTTCAAGAAGCTGATGCTGGAGATCGGCCTCGACGTCCCGCGTTCCCGTGTCGTGAAGACCCTCGAAGCCGCGCGCGACACCATCGCCCTCATTGGCGGCGAGTTCCCGGTCATCATCCGTCCGTCCTACACGCTCGGCGGCACCGGCGGCGGCATCGCCTACAATAAGGAAGAATTCGAGCGCATGGCCCAAGCCGGCCTCGATGCTTCGCCCGTCCACGAGGTTCTCATCGAGGAATGCCTCTTGGGCTGGAAGGAATACGAGATGGAAGTGATGCGCGACCATAAGGACCAGTGCGTCATCATCTGCTCAATCGAGAACTTCGACCCGATGGGCGTCCACACGGGCGACTCCATCACCGTGGCCCCTGCGCTCACGCTGACCGACAAGGAATACCAGCTGATGCGCGACGCCTCGTTCGCCGTCATCCGCGCCGTCGGCGTCGAGACCGGCGGTTCGAACATCCAGTTCTCGGTCAATCCGGCCAATGGCCGTATGATCGTCATCGAGATGAACCCGCGCGTGTCGCGTTCGTCCGCCCTCGCCTCCAAGGCCACCGGCTTCCCGATCGCGAAGATTGCCGCCAAGCTCGCCGTGGGCTACTCGCTCGACGAGCTGCAGAACGATATCACGAAGTCCACGCCGGCCTGCTTTGAGCCGACCATCGATTACGTCGTCACGAAGGTCCCGCGCTTCACGTTCGAGAAGTTCGTCGGCGCCGACACGACCCTCACCTCTGCGATGAAGTCCGTCGGTGAGGCGATGGCCATTGGCCGTACGTTCAAGGAATCCTTCCAGAAGGCGCTCCGCTCCCTCGAGATCGGCGCCTGGGGCTTCGGCTGCGGCGGCAAGTTCGGCGACTCTGCCTTCACCGACCTCACCGAGATCCGTGCGCGCCTCGCCCGCCCGAATCCGGAACGTCCGTTCTTCGTCCGCTACGCGATGCTCGCTGGCTTGACCGAGAAGGAGATCTTCGATCTCTCCAAGATTGATCCGTGGTTCCTCCGCCAGCTGCGCGGCATCGTCGACATCGAACTCGCCCTCAAGGCCGCCGGCAAATCCATCAGCACCGACCTGCTCCGCCAGGCCAAGGAAGCTGGCTTCGCCGACCGCCAGATCGCCCACGCGACCGGCATCGCCCCGTCCGTCGTCTATTCGACGCGTAACGCCGCCGGCATCAAGACGGTCTTCCGTCTCGTCGATACCTGTGCCGCAGAGTTTGAATCCTTCACGCCCTATTTCTACTCTTCCTACGGCGACGAGTCCGAGGTCCGTCCGTCCGCCAAGAAGAAGGTGATGATCCTCGGTGGCGGCCCGAACCGCATCGGCCAAGGCATCGAGTTCGACTACTGCTGCGTGCACGCCTCCTATGCGCTCCGCGCCGCGGGCTATGAGACGGTGATGGTGAACTCCAATCCCGAGACGGTCTCGACCGACTACGATACCTCCGACCGCCTCTACTTCGAGCCGCTCACCCTCGAGGATATTCTGGAAATCTACCGCACCGAGCAGTGCATCGGCGCGATCGTCCAGTTCGGCGGCCAGACCCCGCTCAATCTCGCCGCGGACCTCGAAGCCGCCGGCGTCACGGTCGTCGGCACCTCGCCCGCGAGCATCGCGCTCGCCGAGGACCGTCAGCAGTTCAAGGACATCCTCATCGAGCTCGGCATCCGCCAGCCGGTCAACAAGACCGCCCTCTCGGCCGAAGAAGCCTATCAGGCCGCCGAAGAAATCGGCTTCCCGGTACTCCTCCGTCCGTCCTTCGTCCTCGGTGGTCGCGGCATGTTTATCGTCTACGGTATGGACGAGCTGAAGTCCGTCGTCCGCGAAGCCTTCGACGTCGCTCCCGGTAAGCCGGTGTTGCTCGATAAGTTCCTCGAAGACGCGATCGAACTCGACGTCGACGCCATCTCCGATGGCGAGACCACCGTCATCGGAGGCATGCTCGAACACGTCGAACACGCGGGCGTCCACTCCGGTGACGCCGGCATGGTGCTGCCTCCGCACACGCTCTCGCCGGCCCTCGTCGACGAAGTCCGTCGTATCACCCATTCTCTCGCCAAGCGCCTCAAGGTCATCGGCCTGATGAACATCCAGTTTGCGATCAAGGACGGCATCGTCTTCATGCTCGAGGTCAACCCGCGCGCCTCCCGCACGATTCCGTTCGTGTCGAAGGCCATCGGTGTGCCGCTCGCGAAGCTCGCTTCGCTCTGCATGCTCGGCGCCAAGCTCAAGGACCTCGGCTTCACTCGCGAGATCCGTCCGCCTTATTGGTCCGTCAAGGAATCGGTCTTCCCGTTCAGCCGCTTCCCCGGCGCCCCCGTCGCGCTCTCGCCCGAGATGCGTTCCACCGGAGAAGTCATGGGTTGCGACGACGACCTCGGCATGGCCTACGCCAAGGCGCAGATGGCCGCGCAACCTGCGCTGCCGGTCACCGGCAACGCCTTCCTCTCCGTCAAGGATCGAGACAAGGAAGGCGCCGTCGCCGTCGCCCGCGACCTAGCTTCGCTCGGCTTTAATATCTACTCCACGAGCGGTACCGCCGCGGCCATCGAAGCCGCTGGCATCAAGGTCATCAAACTCGGTAAGATCTCCGAAGGCGCCCGCCCCAACGCGCTCGACCTCCTGAAGAACGGACAGTTGCAGATGATCGTGAACACCGCCGCCGGCATGCTCCCGCGCAAGGATGAGAATGCGATGCGTTCCGAAGCCGTGCTGCGTGGCGTGTACATGGCCTCGACGATGAACGCGGCCCGCGCGGCCGTCCTGGGCATCCGTTCCCTGCGCGAACACCCCCTCACGGTCAGTTCTTTGCAGGAGCACGCAAAGGTGCTTCCCCCGCAGGCCTGAATCGGCTACGAACCCCATTCCCATGAAATACCCCGTCCTCGCCGCGCTGGCTGTCGCCGTCGCGTCTCTCCATGCCGCCGATGAGGCGAAGCCTGCCGCCGCCGCGGTTCCCACTCCTCCCCCCGCAAAAATCGTGAAACCGCTCACCCCCGATCAAGTCAAACAGGCTTGGACCATGCTTGGCTTCTCCATCGCCAGCCAGTCCCCCATGCCCCAAGTGAACTCGCAGCTCGAGCTCAACGATGAGGAGATCGAACTCTTCCTCGCCGGCGTGCGTCAGGCCATGCGCGGCGACAAGCCGAAGTTCAACCCCGCCGAACTCGGCGAGGGTGCCGACGCCATGTTCCAGGAACGCGTCAGCGCCAAGGCCGGTAAGTGGGGCAAGCAGAACGATGAGTTCCTCGCCAAGATCGACACCGACAAGTCGGTGACGAAGACCGCTTCGGGTCTGCGCTATAAGATTCTCGCTCCCGGCTCCGACGTGAAGCCGACCGCCGCTTCCACGGTGAAGTGCCGCTACGAGGGCAAGCTCGTCGACGGCAAGGTCTTCGACTCCACCAAGACCCGCAACAACGAGCCGACCGAATTCCCGCTCAGCGGCGTCATTCCGGCTTGGACCGAAGGCGTCCAGCTCATCGGCGTCGGCGGCAAGATCGTCCTCTATTGCCCGGCTGCCATCGCCTACGGCGAGCAGGGTCAGGGCCCGATTCCCGCCAAGTCCGTCCTCGAGTTCGAGGTCGAGCTCGTCGAGATCTCGAAGGCTAAGTAAGGACGGTTTTCAGTCCTTACCTCGCGGCGCATCGAAAGGTGCGCCGCTTTGCTTTACACTGGGAACAATCTCCCCTCTATGAGGTACTACCCCTCATTCATGCGTCTTGTCCTCACCATGGCATTTCTGGCGGCGGCGTCCCTTCGCGGCGCCGAGCTGGGCGTGCCTACGTCGACGGCCTCCGCCGTGGCCCCGGCTGGCCCTCTTTCTTTGGAGAAGGCCATCGACCGGACCTTGCTCTTTAATCTCGGCCTGACGGTCACCCGCCTCGACGCCCTCCGCTCCTTGGATGCGGTCGAAGTCTCGGAAGCAGTCTTCGATCCGAACCTCTCCTGGACCAATCGCCTGAGCGGCTCCCATCTTTACGCTGACCTCTCAGGCGGACTTCCCGCCACCCGCTGGCACGACTCGGATGTCGCGCTGAGTCAGAAGTTCACCTGGGGCGGTACGCTCTCGGTCGGCGCCGGCCTGACTCGTACTTGGGGTGATTCTAGTAATCTCGCCACAGCTTCCCAGTACGACCTTGGCACGAACATCGCCTACACGCAGCCGCTCCTCGCCGGTGGCTGGCGTGCGGTCAACCTCACCGCGTTGATCTCCGCGCGTCAGACGGCCTATCGTAATCGTCTCTCTCTCCGCGCCGCTTCGCTCGATCTCATCCGCGATACCGAAGTCGCCTATTGGTCGCTTGCCGGTGCCCGCACGTTGGTCTCCTTGCGCGAGACGAGCCTGCGCTCGGCGGAATCGCTCCTCGCTCAGATCCGCGCCAAGCGCTCGCTCGGCGACGCGACGGTACTCGAAGAATTGCAGGCCGAAGCCGATGTCTCCAGTCAGCGTGTGTCCGTGCTCAACGCTCGCCAGTCTCTCGATGGTGCGGAGATGGATCTGCGCCGTCTGCTCGGTCAGGGTTCCGCCGCCGCGGTCGAACAGGCCCTGCTCGTCGATGACATGCCGACCGCTGCCGTACCTGCGCCGACGACTTTTTCTTCCTGGATTCGGACCGTGGCTGATTTCGATTTCGGCACAGCCATTCAGCTTTCCAATATCGTCCAGGCCGAAGCTGGCGTCGCCCAGGCCGAGCAGAACGACCACCCGAGCCTCAACCTTTCCGTGGGCAGCTCCCGCTTCGGCAATCCCGGCACTGGCGTCTCGGGTGGCTACGACGCCTATCGCCAGCAGTCCGGCTGGAATAATTACGCCGAACTCCGGCTGAGCTTCCCGCTAGGCTTCCGCGAGTCCGAGGCGAACCTACGTTCCGCTTATCGCGCCCGCCGCCAGGCCGAACTGCGCCTCGCAGACACCCGTCAGAGCCTCGTCTTCGGGGCCCGTGCTTCTTGGCGCGACCTCGAAGCCGCGCGCGCCCGCGTTGACGCCGCCACGTCCTCCCTCGAACTTCAACGCAAGTCCTACGAAGGGGAACGCGCCCGCTATGACGCTGGCCAGTCCGATGTCCTCCGCGTGCTCCAGGCACAGGCCGCTCTCGACTCCGCTCAGCTTAACTGGGTGCAGTCCCATCTCGACGCTCGCGCGGCCTCCGCCAAGGTCGCGCGTCTCGACGGCTCTATTCTCTCCCGCCACGGCTTCACGATGGACGCCGTCGAGCAGAAGATCGGCTCCGGCCTCGGCTCCGAAGACCCCCTCCCCCCTCTGACCGTCACCCCATGAAGTTTCTTAAGCCTCTCGTCATCCTCGCCGTCGTTGGCGGGCTCGCCTTCGCCTTCTGGCCTAAGAAGAAGGGCGGCGGTCATCAGCCGCTCGCTCCGGCCTTCGAAGCCAAGGCCGAGAAGCGCGATATTCGCGAGACCATCGAGTCCGCGGGGTTTGTCCGCGCCGTGACCTTCAGCAGCATCCGGGCGGAAGTCAGCGGCAAGCTTCAGAAGCTTTATGTCCAGACCGGTGACATGGTGAAGAAGGATCAGATCCTCATCGAGCTCGACCCCATCCTCGCGAAAGCCGATGAAGACGAGGCCGGCCGCACGCTGCAGCTGCAGAAGTTCACGCTGGAGAAAGTAGCCCGTGACTTGCACCGCTCCGAGGCGCTGCGGGCCAAGGGCTTTGTCTCCGAGCGCGAGATGCTCGACGCCAAGACGGCCTACGAGGTCGCCAAGCTCCAGAGCGAGATTGCCCAGTCCCGCCTCGACAAGGCCTCCGAGAACGTCCGTAAGACCGTCATCCGCGCCCCGCATGACGGCCAGGTCTCCGACTGCACCATCCTCGAGGGCCAAATCGTCATCGGCGCCCAGTCGATCAATAGCGGAACCCTGATCATGACGGTGTCCGACACCTCGATCCTGCGCGTCGACGTCAACCTCAACGAGTTCGCCGCTACGCGCGTCGAAATCGGCAAGGACGCGATGGTGACCTTCGATTCCATTCCTAGCCTACGCAAGCCAGGCAAGATCACCTTCATGACTCCCTTCGGCACCGCCGACCTTAAGGTCCCGGACCTGCGCGTCTTCCCAACACAGGTCTCTTTCCCGGCCGGTGACGGCGTGCGCCCCGGTATCAGCGCCAACGTCACCGTGACCGTTGACAGCGTCAAGGGCTGCGTCGCCGTACCGGTCTCGGCCGTCTTCATCGACGGCGCCGATCGGCTCGTCTATGTGCGCACCGCCGACGGCGAGTGGGATGCCCATAAGGTGAAACTGGGTCTCAGCGATGCCGGCTGGTCCCAGATTAAGGAAGGCGTCGCGATCGGCGACGTCGTCAGCCTCGTCCGCCCCGCGACCGTCCGCTGAGATGCCCGCGCTCATCGCCATCCGCGGTCTGCGCAAGGCCTACGTCATGGGCGACGAGACCGTCCATGCCCTCGCGGGTGTCGACCTCGATTTCCAGAAGGGCGAGTTCGTCGCGATCCTCGGTCCGTCCGGCTCCGGTAAGTCGACGCTGATGCATATCCTAGGCTTCATGGATACGCCGAGCGAAGGCAGCATCGTCTTCGACGGCCAGGAGGTCGCCAAACTCGATCCGGACCTGCGCGCTTGGTACCGCTCCAACCGTGTCGGCTTCGTCTTCCAGTCCTTCAACCTGCTTCCGCGCCTTACGGTCCTCGAAAACGTGGCCCTACCTTTGCTTTATCGCGAGAACTCCGACCCGGTCGCCAACGCCGCGGCCGCAAAGGTAGCGCTGGAGCGCGTTGGGATGTCGCACCGCCTGGACCATCGCCCGAGCCAGCTCTCCGGCGGCGAACGCCAGCGCGTCGCCATCGCCCGCGCCATCGTGGGCACGCCCTCGATCATCTTCGCCGACGAACCGACGGGTAACCTCGACGTGAAGAATGTCGACCGCATCCTCGAACTCCTCGGCTCGCTCATCAAGGAGGGCATCACGGTGGTGCTCGTCACGCACGACCTTTCCGTCGCTGAGAACGCCCACCGCGTCATCTCGATGCGCGCCGGTCTCGTCCATGAGGACCGCGCCCGATGAAACTCTTCGATCGCATCCGCCCCGCCGTCGTCAACGGCCTCCGCGAACTCCAGGCGAATAAGGTCCGCTCGCTCCTCTCGATGTCGGGTATCATCCTTGGCGTCGCCTCGCTCGTCGCGATGGTCACGGTCGTCCAAGGCATGGTCGGCAACTTCCGCCAGTTCGTCGATGCCATGGGCGGCATCGAAAAAATCACCGTCACCCGCGAGCAGTTGCCCAAAGAGCAGGAGCACCTCTCGGAGCTTTCCGAGGGCGTGACGATGCGCGACGTCGACCGTATCCGCAAGACGGTGCCGCTCGTCGAAAACATCTCGCCCGAGGCGCGGGTCGGTTACGAACGCCTCATCATTGAAGGCCACGAGACGAGCACCTACGTCACCGGCGTTACGGCCGACTACCTGCCGGTCGCGAAGCGCTGGATCGACCCCGGCTTTGGCCGGTTCATCAGCGACCTCGATGTGCTCAATATGAACGACGTGATTGTCTTGGGCTCGGCCGTCGTGCCTGAGCTCTTCGGCGCCAACGTCGACCCCGTGGGCAAGGTGATCAAGATCCGCGGCCGCCGCTTCACGGTCATCGGTGTCCTCAATAACATCGAAGGCAGCGGGATGCAGATCCGTTCCGCCAACTCGCGTAGCGGCGGTGGTGCCTGGCGCTGGCGCAATAGCGGGGCGTTCATCCCCGTCTCGACTGCCCAGGCGAAGTTCATCGGTAACGATCGCCTGAGCGGCCTCGGCTTGCGTATCGGCGACGCCGAACGCCTCCATGACGCGGTCGAGCAGACTGAGCGTACGATGCTGGCCGGCCACAAGGGCCTCCGCGATTTCGCGATCTCGACCAACGAGCAGACGCTCGAGGATTTCCGTAAGACGGAGGCGGCCTTCAAACTCTCGCTCGGTGGCGTGGCCGGCATCTCCCTCTTTGTGGGCGGCATCGGTATCATGAACGTGATGCTGGCCTCCATCAACGAACGCATCCGCGAGATCGGCGTCCGCAAGGCCGTCGGCGCCCGCGGCTCGGACCTCTTCCTGCAGTTCCTCGCTGAGGCGGCGGTGATCTCCGTTGTCGGCGGCATCATCGGCCTCGTGGTCTCGATGGGAATCGTCGCGTTGATGAACTACATCCTGACGCAGGCGTTGCCCACGGGGGCCGTCGCCACGCTCGACTGGGTGATCATGTCCCAAGGTCTCGCTTTCTCCGTTGTCGTCGGGCTTGTGGCCGGCGTCTACCCGGCGCTCCGCGCCGCCAATCTCGACCCGATCGAAGCCCTCCGACACGAATGAGATCCCTGCTCCCCGCGTTCCTTGCCGTCCTTACGCTCACGGCCGATCCTCTGCCGACCTTCGATGTCTTTCCAGGCAAGCCGCCAGGCGAGACCCTGACGATGAAGGAAGGTCAGGATCCGCACGGAACCCGTACTCCGGGGCATCGTGGTAACGTGTTCGCACCCGAGCTCACGCCCTGGCCCTCGCCCCGCCCGAATTCGCCCATCATCCTGATCTGCCCCGGCGGCGGTTACAGCGGACTCGCTGATGGACACGAAGGCGACGAGGTCGCCAAGCGACTCAACGCCTATGGCTGCGGTGCCGTCATCCTGCGCTACCGCGTCCCACGCCGCGACCCGCTGCGCCCGTGGATCGTGCCGCTCATCGACGCCCGCGCCTCGCTGGAAATCGTCCGCGCCCGGGCCAAGGAATGGAACGCCGATCCGGCCAAGGTCGGCATCCTCGGCTTCTCCGCTGGTGGTAATCTCGCCGCCCGCGCGGCTTATTCGCCTTCGGATGTCGCCGTTCCTCGTCCGGATTTCGCTATCATGATCTACCCGGCTTACCTTTTTGAAAAAGATCAGCCCGACAGTGTCCTCCGCGACGGGCCGGAAGGCGTGGTGCCTCTGAAGGGCCCGAAGCCCGTGCCGGCTTTCTTTGCTCATAGCGCGGATGATCGCATCCCGGCCGAAGGCTCGATGGCGCTCGCCGCGAAGCTCAAGTCCCTCGGCGGCTCTGCTGAAGTCCACGTCTGGGCCAAAGGCGGTCACGGTTGGGGCGCGACCGATCGCTGTGAAGCCGCGAAGGTCTGGACCGAAACCCTCCGTGCGTGGCTCGTCGACCAGCGCCTACTCTCTCCCCTCTGAACTTTCCTATGAAGACACCGCTCCTCCTCAGTCTGCTCTGCGCATCCCTCGGCGCCGCTTCGCTCCCTCCTGCTCCAGTGTGGGAAGGCGCGCCTCCCGCCGAAACCCTGAAAGCCAAGCCCGGCCAGGACCCCAAGGGCATCATCAATAAAAATGGGCACCGCACCGACGTGATGATTCCCGAGTTCGTGGTCTATCCGGCCGCCAAGCCCGGCGCCCCCATCGTCATCGTCTGCCCCGGCGGCGGCTATGGCATCCTCGCCGAAGAGCACGAAGGCGCCGAAGTCGCCCGTCGCCTCAACGCTTTCGGCAGCGCCGCCGTCGTGCTGCGTTATCGCGTGCCCCGTCGTGACAACGAGAAGCCTTGGACCGTCCCCGTCATGGACGCACGCCGCACCATTCAGATCGTCCGCGAGCATGCTAAGGAATGGAATGCAGATCCGAAGAAGGTCGGCATCCTCGGTTTCTCCGCAGGCGGTAATCTCGCCGCCCGCGTCGCCTACTCGCCGGCCGAAGCCGAT
>CAINSX010000018.1 GCA_903853185.1 uncultured Opitutia bacterium | reverse complement strand
GTGAACAAGGTGTTCGTCAAGGAAGACGCTACCAAGCGCCTCACCATCGGCGGATACTTCCAGGCTCAGTACCAGAGCTTCGACTACTCCCAGTCGACCGCTACCGGTGTCAACGCCACCGCGCCGACCCAAGGCGGATTCCTGATGCGTCGCCTCTACCTCGAAATCCTCGCTGACGTCGGCAATGGCATCTCGGGCAACATCGTCCTCGACACCTCGGGCAACACCGCATCCAGCGCCTCCTCTTGGCTCGACCGCGCCATGGTCACCCACACCAGCGAAATCGGCAGCTTCGACCTCGGCTACCGCAAGGTGACTTGGGGCTACGAAGAAAGCACCGTCTCCTCGCTCTTTAAGGCTTCCTCCGGAAAGCTCTCCACCGTGGAGCGTGGTATCACCAACCGTTATTGGGCTGAAGGTGAAAACGGCGCCGCTAACCGCTCCGACGGCCGTCGCCTCGGTTTCGCCGCTCACCACACCGGTCTTCACTACAACAGCGTCCCGAATCCTCAGGGCTTTGAATACGGCGCCTCGATCGTGAACGCCGCCCAGGGTCGCTTCATCGAAGGCACCACCACCAACGACCTCGCCTACTACGCGAACATCGTCTGGAACAATAAGGTCTCCGACAACGAAGCTTACTCCGTCGGTGTGAACTGGGGCTCTTCCCGCTACCTCGCCGCCACCACCGCTCCGGTTAACACCCTGGCCACCATGGAAGGTTACAACCCCTTCATCATGGCCAAGTACTTCAACTGGACCTTCCAGAGCGAGTTCATGAGCACCAAGGTGACCTCCTCGAAGGATGCCGCTGTGAACACCGATGACTTCGATCACACCCCGACCGGCTACAACGCCATGATCGTCTACAAGATCAACGATAACTGGGAAGGCGTTGCTCGCTACACCAGCCTGGATACCGACATGCGTGGCCAGAAGATCTCCGACGGTGAGCGTGGTTTCGCCGCCGCTGCCACCGCCGCTACCGGTACCGGCTCGCTCTATAACAAGTCCAACGCAATCTACCTTGGCGTGAACTACTACTTCAACCTCGAGGCCCTCGGCCAGCAGGTGAATGGTTACAACGCCAAGATCCAGTTCGGCTTCGAGCGCGCCAAGTTCAAGGACGTCATTGTCCAGAGCAACGGTGTTGCCTCGACCCTCGCCACCGGAGCGAGCCAGATCAGCGCCACTGTCGACACGCTGCGCCTCCAGGCTCAGGTCGCCTTCTAAGGCGAACCTAGGTTAGCTTCATAGCACGAGGGCCGGCAGGGATGCCGGCCCTCTTTCTTTGGCGGAGTCGCCGACCAGCCCGGACCTTGCGGTCCGGGCTGTTTCGTATTCATGATAAGCCATGGCGGACATCATGACCCGCGCCCAGCGCAGCGCCCTGATGGCCAGGGTGCGGGGGCGAGGCAACGCCAGCACCGAAGGCGCCTTGGCGGCCGTGCTGCGGGCCCAGGGATGGTCAGGCTGGCGGCGGCAGCAGGACGTGCGTGGGCACGACGCCAAGGGCGAGGCGTTCCGGGTTCGCCCCGACTTCGTCTTCCGGGCCAGGCGGCTCGTGGTGTTTGTCGACGGGTGTTTCTGGCATGGCTGTCCGCGGCACGGCACGAAGCCCAAGGGCAACGCCGCCTTCTGGCGGGCGAAGTTCCAGCGTAATATCGAGCGAGACCGTCGCGATACGCGGAACCTCAGGCGGGCCGGGTGGAACGCCGTGCGCCTGTGGGAGCATGAGCTGAGAGCGAAGGCGCGACCTAAGTTGCTCGCCAGGCTTAGGCGGGTCTTCGCGTAGGCACAAAAAAGCCCGACCGGATGGTCGGGCTGATCGGGGGAGTGCCCGGGGAACTCAGAGCGCGCGGTAGTTGGGCGACACGTTGTCGGTGCCCTTGGTCTGCTCGCGGAGGCGACGGTTCTCTTCTTCGACTTCGGTGAGGCGGGCAGTGGCCTTGGCGGCAGCGGCGTTGGCTTCGCGGAGGGCCGTGGAAGCAGCTTCGAGGTCGGCTTCGGCCTTCTTCTGCTTGGCGATCGCTTCCTTCAGTTCTGAGCCGTCACGGAGGCGGGCGAGTTCGGCGGTGAGTTCGTTGACACGGTTATCGGCGGCGGCCTTGGATTTCTCGAGTTCGGCGGCCTTCACGGCGGCCTTAGCGGCGTCGTCCTTGGCCTTGGCGAGGACTTCGACCGCCTGCTTGACGACCTTGTCGGCGGCTTCCTTGGTCTGGGCGAGAAGGGCGGTGGCCTGCTTGCTTGATTCTTCGGCGGACTTCTTCGCCGCGGCGGCTTCCTTCAGGGATTTCTCGGTCAGGTCTTTGATTTCCTTGGCGCTCTTGAGTCGGGCTTCGTTCGCTTCCTTGCTGATCTTGGCGGCGCGCTCGTTGGCGGCTTCTTCGCCACTCCAGGTGACGATGGCCACGCCACCGAAGGCGGCAGCGATGAGGATGAGAATGATTTCGCGAGTCTTCATGAATGATTGATTGACCGCATCCTTATCCGACCCGACCTGCGGGTCAAGAACCTAGCCCCTTCGCTTAGGAGAGGCGGTTTTTGTAGTCGGCGTAGCCGAAGCGGCGGACGACTTGAGTCTGGCCGGAGGCGGGGTCGAAGCTGGCGATCGCCGGGAGGGGCACGCCGTTGAAGGTCGTGTTCTTCACGAACGTGTAATGCGACATGTCCATGAAGACGAGGCGCTGTCCAATCTTGAGCGGGGCCGGGAAGGAGTAGTCGCCAATCACGTCGCCGGCGAGGCAGGTGACGCTGCCCAGGCGGTAGGTGTGGGGGAGCTTACCCGGGAGGTCCGCGTCCATGATGTCGGCCCGGTAGGGCATCTCGAGGGTGTCCGGCATGTGGTTGGTTGCCGAGATGTCGATGATGGCGATGTCGATACCATTATGGACCAGGTCAAGGACGGTGCCGACCAAGACGCCGGTGCCGATGCCGATGGCTTCGCCGGGCTCGAGGTAGACCTGGATGTGCTGGCCCCAGCGCTGGCGGAAGCCTGTGATCACTCGGATCAGGCGTTCCAGGTCGTAGCCTTCGCGGGTAATGTGGTGACCGCCGCCGAAATTGACCCACTTCAGCTGCGGGATGAACTCCCCGAACTTCGCTTCGAAGGCCGCGACCGTGCGCTCTAGGACGTCGGATCCCTGCTGGCACATCGTGTGGAAGTGGAGCCCTTCGAGGCCCTCGAGGTCGGCGGCCGACTTGATCTCGGAGCGGAGCGTGCCGAGGCGGGAGCCGGCGGCGCAGGGGTTGTAGAGTTCGACGTCGACCTCGGCGTGCTCCGGGTTGACGCGGAGTCCGAAGGAAAGCTTGCGGCCAGAGGCGAGGGCCGCGGCCTTATGGCGCTTCCATTGCGTGGGTGAGTTGAAGGAGATGTGGTCAGCGACGCGGAGCAGGTGGGCGAACTCCTCGTCCTTGAAGGCCGGCGAGTAGGCGTGGACTTCGCCGCCGAATTCCTCGCGGCCGAGGAGCGCCTCGTGGATGCCGCTGGCCGTGGTGCCGACGAGATACTTCGAGATCAGCTTCGCCTCGCTGAACTGGGCGAAGCCCTTGAGCGCGAGGAGGATCTTGGCGCCCGAGCGATCCATGACGGAGCGCAGGATGCGGAGGTTCTGTTCTAGCAGGCCGCGATGGAGGACGTGGCAAGGGCTAGGGACCTGGCTTAGGTCGACCTTCCGGAAAGCTTCGGTGAGTGCGTCGGACACGGCGTTGAAATTGGGAGCGACGGTGAGCGGTGCAAACGAAAAGCCCGCTTTGCAGCGGGCTTCGGTGAGGTCGTTTAGGCGACCGGGAGTTCCTTTACGTGCCAAGGGAGGCCACGCTTGTTGAGCTCGTCCATAAATGGATCCGGGTTCATCTCTTCCATATTCCAGACACCAGGCTTGAGCCACTTGCCGCCGGCGAGCATCGCACCGCCGATGGCGGCCGGGACGCCGGTCGTGTAGCTAATCGCCTGGGACTTCACTTCGGCGAAGCATTCCTGGTGGTCGCAGACGTTATAGATGAAGACCTTGCGGGGCTTGCCGTCCTTCATGCCCGTGATTTCGCAGCCGATGCAGGTCTTGCCCTTGGTGCGGGGGCCGAGCGAAGCCGGGTCGGGGAGGAGCGCCTTCAGGAACTGAATCGGGACGATCTGGTGGCCCTGGAAGTCGATCGGATCGATGCGGGTCAGGCCGACGTTCTCGAGGACGCGCAGGTGCGTGAGGTAGTTCTCGGAGAAGGTCATGAAGAAGCGGATGCGCTTCAGGCCCTTGATGTTGATGGCGAGGGATTCGAGTTCCTCGTGGTAGAGCAGGTAGCTGTCCTTCGGGCCGACGACCGGGTAGTCGTACACCCACTTGACGGAGAGCGGGTCGGTTTCCTTCCACTCGCCCTTTTCCCAGAAGCGCCCGCGCTGGGTGATCTCGCGGATGTTGATCTCCGGGTTGAAGTTCGTGGCGAACTTGTAGCCGTGGTCGCCGGCGTTGGCGTCCATGATGTCAATCGTCTCGATCGTGTCGAAGAGATGCTTCTGGGCGTAGGCGCAGAAGACGTTGGTCACGCCGGGGTCGAAGCCTGAGCCAAGGAGGGCGGTGAGGCCGGCCTTCTCGAAGCGTTCGCGGTAGGCCCACTGCCAGGAGTACTCGAACTTCGCGAGGTGGGGCGGCTCGTAGTTGGCCGTGTCGACGTAGTGGATGCCGGCGTGGAGGCAGGCGTCCATCAGGTTGAGGTCCTGGTAGGGCAGGGCGACGTTGATGAGCAGCTCGGCGCCGAAGGACTTGATCAGAGCGACCGTGGCCTTGACGTCGTCCGCGTCGACGGCGGCGGTGCGGACCGTGCGGCCCGTGGCGGCCTTGACGTCGGCGGCGATCGCCTTGCACTTGTTCTCGTTGCGGGAGGCCAGCATGACTTCCGAGAAGGACTCGGTGTCCATGGCGCACTTATGGGTGACGACATTGCCGACGCCGCCGGCGCCGATGATCAGGACTTTTTTGCTCATGAGATGACTGATTTCTGTCCACTCGGGACGGAGGGGGAAGCAAAAAGCATGCACAGTCCCGCAAGGACAGGGTGACGCTCAGGCGACGGCGGCCGGGCAGCCCTTTCCGGACCGGAGACCGGTCGGAAAGTAAGCCCTTTTGGCTGGCGGGATGGACGAGACTCGAACTCGCGACCTCCGCAGTGACAGTGCGGCGCTCTAACCAACTGAGCTACCACCCCGGTAGCCAAAAGGAAGGGTAACAAAGGTTTCGGGGAGGGGGTCTGTCAAACGGAAAACCGACCCAAATTAGCCCCGAACCTGACCTTGGCCGACGATTTCGAACTTCCAAGTGGTCAATTCACGAATCCCCATGGGTCCGCGGGCGTGCAGGCGGTCCGTGGAGATGCCGACTTCGGCCCCGAAGCCGAATTCGCCCCCGTCCGTGAACCGGGTGCTGGCGTTCCAGTAGACGCAGGCGCTGTCGACCTGAGCCAGGAAGGAGCGGGCGGCGGACTCGTCGGCCGTGATGATGGCGTCGGAGTGGTGCGAGCCGTAGTCTTCGACATGGGCGACCGCCTCGGCGAGGCCGGCTACGATCTTCACGTTGAGGATGAGCCCGAGGTGTTCGGTGCGGTAATCCTGTTCCGTCGCGGCCTTGGCACCGGGCATCAGCGGCTGCGACTTCGCGCAGGCGCGGACCTCGGTCTGCTTCGCGGCGAGCGCGGCCGCCATCTTCGGGAGGAACTGCGCGGCGATAGCGGCGTCGACCAGTAAGGTCTCGAGGGCATTGCAGGCGCTGGGGCGCTGGCACTTCGCGTTGAGCACAATCTGTTCAGCCATCGCGAGGTCGGCCTGGGCGTGGACGTAAACGTGGCAGATGCCGGCGTCATGCTTGATGACGGGGACCTTGGCGGAGTTGACCACCGCCTCGATGAGGCCGGGGCCGCCGCGAGGGACGATGATGTCGACGATGCCGCGGAGGGAACCGAGCGCGGGGACTGCTTCGCGATCGGTGAAGGGCAGGAGCGTGACGGCTTCGGCGGGCAGGCCGGCGGTGCGCAGGCCAGTCGCAAAGGACTTCGACAGCGCAATGTTCGTGTGGATCGCTTCGCTACCGCCGCGCAGCACGCAGCCGTTGCCGGACTTCAGGCAGAGCGCAGCGGCGTCGACGGTGACGTTCGGGCGCGATTCGAAGATGATGGCGACGAGGCCGATCGGGACGCGGCGGCGGATGATGCGCAGGCCGTTGGGACGGGTCCAATCCTCGGTGATTTCGCCGACCGGATCGGGCAACTTCGCGACCGCTTCGCAGGCCACGGCGATGTCCTCGAGGCGGGCGTGGTCGAGGCGCAGGCGGTCGGTCATCGCGTCCGTCAGGCCCTTGGCCTTGGCGGCCGCGAGGTCCTGGGCGTTGGCCGCGAGGATGGCGGCTTCGTCGGTGCGGAGCGCCTGGGCGGCGGCGCGCAAGGCGGCGTCGCGGACGGCGGTCGGCGCGAGGGCGAGGGCGCGCGAGGCCTTCTTGGCCGTGCGGGCGATCTCCGTCACGCGCTGGAGGAGGTCGCTCATTTCTTCTTCAGCGAGAAGCGGGTGCCGAGCTTCTTGCCGGCGGCGAGTTCGAGCAGGACGCCTTCGCGGCGGCCGCTGGCGATGATCGTGTCGACGCCGCCATCGGCCGCGATCTCCGCGGCGAGCAGCTTCGTGACCATGCCGCCGACGTTGCGTTCGGAGCCGGCGCCACCCGCGAGGGCGCGCACGGAGTCGTCGATCTTGCGGACGGAAGGGATGAGGTCGCCGGTGCCGTCGGACTTCGTCATGAGGCCTTGGATGCCAGAGAGAATCACAAGCAGATCGGCGCCGACAAGGGCGGCGACGTGGGCCGAGAGGCGGTCGTTGTCGCCGACCTTGATCTCTTCGTCGGCGATGGCGTCGTTCTCGTTGATGATCGGGATGAAGCGCTTGCGGGCGAGGAGGAGGTCAAGGGTCGCGCGGGCGTTGCGGGTACAGGCGCGGCTATCGAGGTCCCAGTAGGTGAGCAGCATCTGCGCACCGAGCAGTTTGTGGCGGCGGAGGTGCTTGCCGTATTCGGACATCAGTTCGGGCTGGCCGACCGTGGCACAGGCCTGGAGCTCGCGGGCTTCCTTCGGGCGCTTCTCGAGGCCCATGGCGGTCATGCCGGCGGCGACGGCGCCGGAGGTCACCAGGACGACCTGGATGCCGCGCTTATGCAGGCCGGCGACCTGGTCGACGATGCGACCGATCTGGACGCGGTCGATCTTGCCGTCCTTGCGTGTGAGGAGGCCGGAACCGAGCTTGATGACCCATCGTTTTGCCATGGCTTTGAGGGGTCGACCTTAGCCGAGGGGAAACGCCGTTGTCCAGCGTCAGAACGCCGACCTCAGAACGAAGGCGGCTGCAGGCCGACGGCCAGCCAGCCTTTCGGGGCCAGGACGCGTCCCTGCGGGGTGCGCACGACGTAGCCTTCCTGCACGAGGAACGGCTCATGGACTTCCTCGAGCGTGTGGGCGTCTTCGCCGATGGCGGCGCCGATGCTGCTCAGTCCGACTGGACCGCCGTTATGCTTCTCGGCCATCGCGCGGAGGAAGCGGTGGTCCATGTCGTCGAGGCCATGCTGATCGATCTCGAGGAGCTCGAGGGCGGCGGCCGTCACGGCAGCGTTCGCCTTGCCGCCGGCGCGTTCGAGGGCGTAGTCGCGCGTGAAGCGCAGGAGGTTGTTGACGATGCGCGGCGTGCCGCGGGCGCGGCGGGCGATCTCGTCGGCGCCGCCTTGGTCGATGTCGAGGCAGAGGAGGTCGGCGTTGCGGCGCACGATGCTGAGCAGCTGGTCGCGCGTATAGTAGTCGAGGCGCGTCTGCAGCGTGAAGCGGCTGCGGAGCGGAGCGGTGAGTAGGCCCGTGCGGGTCGTCGCGCCGACGAGGGTGAACTTCGGTAGGTCGAGGCGCACGCTGCGCGCGTTCGGGCCTTGGTCGATCATGATATCGATACGGAAGTCTTCCATCGCCGAGTAGAGGAACTCCTCGACCGTCTTCGGGATGCGGTGGATTTCGTCGATGAAGAGCAGGTCGCCTTCTTGGAGGCTTGTGAGCAGGCCGGCGAGGTCAGAGGCTTTCTCGACGACGGGTCCGGAGGTCACGCGAATCGGGCGGCCCATCTCTTCGGCGAGGATCATCGCGAGGGTCGTCTTGCCGAGGCCGGGCGGGCCGTGGAGGAGGATGTGGTCGAGCGTCCGGCCTTCGCGACGCGCGGCTCCGATCATTACGCGCAGGCGTTCGACCGTGCGCTGCTGGCCGACGAAGTCGTCGAGCTTCGGCGGGCGCAGGGCGGCGTCGAGCGAGCGGTTCGCGCGCGACACGGTTTCCTTGCCGGCGAGCGGCTGGGGGTCATCGGGCGAATCCTTGCGGGCCATGGAGCGCAAGGTGCGGGGTCGGGACGAATTGGCAACCCTCAGTCCTCAGCGAAGCCTTTCGGCAGAGCGGAGGCCGGGAGACGTTCGATGTCGGCGCCCAGGGAGCGCAGGCGTTCCTCGAAGCGTTCGTAGCCGCGGTCGAGGTGGTAGAGGCGTTGGACCCAGGTCTCACCCTTGGCGACCAGCGCGGCGAGGATGAGGGCGGCGGAGGCACGGAGGTCGGAGGCCATCACGGGTGCACCGGAAAGCGGTCGGTCGCCGTAGATGGCGGCCGTGGCACCGTCGATGGCGATCTCGGCGCCCATGCGCTGGAGTTCGGCGGCGTGCATGAAGCGGGCCGGGTAGACCTTCTCGGTCACCGTGCTGCGCCCGTCGACGAGGAGCTGGAGGGCCATGAATTGCGCCTGTAGGTCGGTCGGGAAACCCGGGTAGGGTTCGGTGATAATATCGACCGCGTGCGTCGGCTTGCCGTGCGCGCGGATGAAGTCGGGGCCGGTCTCGACCTGCACGCCCGCTTCGCGGAGTTTGTCGAGGAACGCCGTCAGATGCGAAGGGTCGCAGTGTGTCACCGTGACGTCGCCGCCCGTGATCGCGCCGGCGACGAGATAGGTGCCGGCTTCGATGCGGTCGGCGATGACCGTGTGGTCGCAGCCATGCAGCTGGGCGACGCCTTCGACTTCGATGATACCCGTGCCTTGGCCAGTGATCTTTGCGCCCATCTGGATGAGCATCGTGCAGAGGTCGACGACCTCTGGTTCGCGGGCGGCGCATTCGATGCGCGTGATGCCGGGTGTGAGCGTGGCGGCCATCACGATGTTGGCGGTGCCAAGGACCGTGCTGCCCATCGGGCCGCCCATGAAGACCATATCACCGCGGGCGCGGGAGGCGTCGACTTGCACCAGGCCAGCTTCGACCGTGACGACGCAGCCGAGGGCTTCGAGGCCTTTCAGGTGGAGGTCGATGGGGCGGGGGCCGATGACGCAGCCGCCGGGGATGGCCATCTCCGCTTGGCGGAGGCGGCCGACGAGCGAGCCGAGCAGGCAGACCGACGCGCGCATCTTGCGGACGAGGTCGTAAGGCGTGCGGTGGGAGACCTGTTCGGCGCGGATGGTCCAGACGCCAGGCTCCGGGTTGGCGACGATCGCGCCTTGGTGGCCGAGGATCTCGGCCATGTAGCGGACATCGCTGAGGTCGGGCACGTTACGCAGCGTGACCGTCTCGCCCGTGAGGAGCGAAGCGGCGAGCAGGGGCAGCGAGGCGTTCTTCGAGCCGGCGGCACGGACCGTGCCTTTCAGCACGTGACCACCTCGGATGCGCGCGACCTGGAGCATGTCGGGTAAAAGAAGCGGGGGCGCCGATTGGCGCCCCCGTTATGTTCAGCCTTCGCGAGGACCGCTGCGAGGACCGCGATCGCCGCGGAATTCGCCGCGACCTCCTCGGGAGCCATCACGGCCACCGCTGGAACCATCACGGGAACCACCGCGGAATTCGCCGCGACCACGTCCACCGCGCTGACCGCGCTCGGAGCGTTCGCCGCGGTGTTCGCCGCGAGGCTGCTGGGTGCGGGTGGAAGGAACGAAGACGGCCTTAGTGGGGATACCGAAGAGCGTGGCGAACTTGCGTTTCAGCGAGGCCCAGAAGCCGATGGGGGCCTGGACCGGGATGACGACGGGCTCGATTTGGATGCGCGGACGGTCTTCACGACGCGGGCGATCTTCGCGACGAGGGCCACGATCGCCTTCGGCGCGCGGACCACGGTCGCCTTCAGGGCGCGGGCCACGATCACCTTCGGCACGGGGCTCGCGACGAGGACCACGTTCGCCTTCGGCGCGCGGTTCGCGACGCGGGCGGTCGCCCTGCGGGATGCCGGGCTGGCGGCCTTCTTCGGTGAAGCCTTCGGGGCGGCGTTCACGCGGTTCGCGGCGGGGACCAGGCTCGCCTTCGGCGCGCGGTTCACGACGTTCACGCGGTTCACGCTGCTCGCGCTGTTCCGGAGCAGACGACTGGGCGCGATCGCCCGAGAGGTTCTCGGTCAGCTGAGACGGGTCTTCGACGACGCCACAGGTCGGGCGGGCGGCCTGACCGTTGGCGGCCGAGGGAGCGGCGCCACGGGGCGTACCACGGCGACCGAACTGCTTCGGCGTCGTGATGGTGCCGGGCTTGGCGGCGGGTTCGGACGAGGCCCCGATCACGGAGAGCGGAGGGAGTTCCGCGTGGGCGGACTCCAGCTTGGCTTCGTTGAGGCGGGGTGCGGGGGTGCGGACTTCATTGGCGCCTGCGTCCGCGGCGGGCTGGTGGGCGGAGACTGGCTCCTGGCCCTGGGTTTCTTCTTGGCTCATGTTGCTTATGTTGGGGCGGCCTTCGTTGTGGCCGACCGGATGATGCGGCCGTTCCGTTGTGGAGCGGCGACGCGGTTTGTCGGACCCTTGGTGACGGAGGACGAACCTCCTTGGGGTGCCGAAATGACCCGGGAGAGACTCCCGGAAAGAATGTGAATAATTATCCCCCCCGGCTTAACAACAAGAAAGTCCCTCAGCGGGCCTCTTCAGTGAATCTTTGTTCACGAATCAGCACGATTTTGACCGTTCCTTGATAGGAAAGCGTTTCTTCCACCTTAAGGCGGAGGCGCCGGGCGAGCTCGGTGGCGCCGAAGTCGTCGATTTTGACCGGGTCGACAATCACCCGGAGTTCGCGGCCAGACTGGAAGGCATAGGCCTCCCGGACGCCGTCGAAGGAGAGGGCGACCTCTTCCAGGCGGCGGACGCGTTGGGCGTAGGACTCGAGGGTGGAGGAGCGGGCGCCGGGACGGGAGCCGGAGGCGGCGTCGGCGATCATCACCAGCGGAGCGTAGAGGCTTTCGGCTTCGACTTCGCGGTGGTGGGCGGCGACGGCGTTGACCACACGGAGATCTTCGCCGAGGCGGCGGAGCAGGGCGGCGCCGGCGAGGGCGTGGCTGCTGCCAGCTTCGGCTTCGATCGCCTTGCCGAGGTCATGGAGTAAGCCGGCGCGTTTCGCCGGAATCGGGTCGATGCCGATCTCCGCCGCGAGCATCGCGCAGAGCTGCGCGACTTCGATCGAGTGCGAGAGCGTGTTCTGGTTGGCGGAGAGGCGGAAGTGCAGGCGACCGAGGAGTTCTTCGACCGAGGCGTCCATCGGCGGCAGGCCGAGGTCGCGGACCGCGTCGCGGCCCAGGCGGCGGGCGTGCTTCACCACTTCATCGGCGGCGTCACGCACGCTATCCTCGATGAGTCCTGGCGAGATGCGTCCGTCCTTCACGATGCGTTCGAGCGCGATGCGTGCGATCTCGCGGCGGACCGGGTCGAAGCAGGAAACCATTGCTAAACCAGGGGTTTCGTCGATGAGCAGCGTCGCGCCGGTGGACTGTTCGAAGGTGCGGATATTGCGGCCTTCGCGGCCGATCAGGCGCCCCTTCATGTCCTCGTTGGGGAGTGAGACTGTGATCGCCGTCGCGTCCTGGGTCGTTGACGTCGTGAGGCGTTGCATCGCCGAGAGCAGCTTGCGTCGCGCCTCGTCATCAATGTCCTGTTCGACTTGATCGAGTAGACCGCGGCGGAGGTGCTGGGCTTCCTCGCCGTATTCTTCGCGGAGGTGGTCGATGAGCAGTTCGCGCGCCTGTTCTGGGGTGACTTTGGCGAGGCGTTGGAGTTCGCGGACCAGGTGGTCGCGCTGACGTGCGTTCTCGCGGGAAAGTTCAGCGGCGCCGTGGGCTTCGACTTCGGCGGCGGCTTTCAGCCTGGCGGCCTCGCTCTTCTCGACTTCGGCTTTCGCGTGCAGTTCGGCGGCGTCGACGGTGGCCTCGCGGCGGGCGAGCTCGATCTCGGAACGGAGGCGGGCGTCGCGGATCGCTCCGAGGGTATTCTCACGCCATTTCGCGACCGCATAGGCCACGATGGCTCCAGAGGAGAACGCCACGGCGGCGAGGATGCTTTGGTCGGCTGCCACAGGCATGTTCGTCGCGAAAACCGGAGGTCCGGGGGGATACCCTTGCGGACGGAGCCCCTTCGGCAAGCCCTTTCGGGAGGTTCGCCTTGCCTCCGGGCCTCAATCGGGGTTGCCTCCGGCATGTCCCAACACCTTGACGATGAGCGGTCTCCGGCCGCGGTCTGGTGGGATAATTTCGCCAATTTCGCCTGGCGGACGGATTGGACGCAGGTGGTCATCCTCCTTTTCCTGAGCGGCCTCGGGGTCGTGGCGATCCAGTCGGCCGGGAGCGCCCGTGAGTCTACGTTCTACAAGTCCCAGATGGTCTTCGTCGCCATCGGATGGCTGGCCTATTGGGCGATCTCGGCCCTCGATTACCGTCTGATTCAACGCTACGCCCGGCGCATCTATCTCGGGTGCTTGGCCATCCTTCTGCCCGTCTCGCTCTGCGCGCTCCTGCATCGCGACCTCGGGTCCTTCATCCGCAGCATCAACGGGGCGCGGCGCTGGATGGATTTCGGTCCGTTTTCGATTCAACCGTCGGAGTTCGCCAAGATTGGTGTGCTCGTGTTCCTTGCGGCTATGCTCGCCCGTTCGCCGATCGGCTCCTTCCGCGCGACTTGGCGCACCGTCTTCTGGTGTCTCGGGGCCGCCGCGGTCCCGTTTGTCTTGATTTTTGTGCAGCCAGACCTAGGTTCTGCCCTCATCTACCTGCCGCTCTCATTCATCCTGCTTTTCGTCGCCGGCCTGACTTACAGGTTCTTCTTGGTGGCTGGAGCGGCCGCCTTTTTATTGGTGGGAGTGGTGGCGCTGGATATGCGCGAATACGCGGCCAAGATCGAGCAGTACGCGAAGGCTAATCCTAACGCCAAGGACCCTGCCCGGGCCGTCCGCGGCGAGCACGAGTCCGAGGCCTGGTTTTTCCTGCTCAAGGATTACCAGCGCGAGCGTATCATGTCTTTCGTCGCCCCCGAGGTGATCGACCCCAAGGGGCTCGGCGTGACCTGGAATGTGAATCAGGCCGTCATCGCTGTCGGCCGTGGTGGTTTCCGCGGACAAGGCATCGGCAACGGCACTCAGGCCCGCTTCGGCTACCTGCCCGAGGCCGCCGCCCATAACGACTTTCTTTTTTCCGGAATGGCCGAGGAGATCGGCTTCACCGGTGGACTCTTGGTGATTGGCGCATTTGTCCTGTTGTTCTGGCGCGTCGTGCGAACGGCGGCTCGGGCGGCGGATCGTTTTGGTTCCTTGCTCGCGATTGGCGCGGCGGTCGTGCTCGGCACGCACGTCGTGGTCAATATCGGCATGAACATCAACCTGATGCCCGTCACCGGGGTCCCCCTTCCTTTCCTTAGCTACGGAGGGTCTTTCGTTCTCAGCTGTTTCCTGCTCCTTGGACTAGTCCAGAGCGTTCACCGGCATTCGGCCGGTGGCGGCGAAGGCGGAGGCTCTCCGGCAACCGGCTTAACCGCCTGACCGAGATGCCCGATAATAACGAACCCGAAGATATCAACGACGAGCTGCCCGAGGGCGGCGAACAGACCACCCCGATCGATCAGCGTCAGCTGGCCGACGAGGCGGCCAAGCGGCGCAAGGAGCTCCCGTTGCTCCAGCGCATCGTCAAACACTTCTCCAAGGACCGCGCGGTCTACCGAGAGCTCGTGATCAACGCAGAGACGCTGGAGAAGCGCGTCGCGCTCCTCACCAACGGCGTCCTCGACAAGTTCGAGATCGAGCACAAGGGCGAGAACCGCATGGTCGGCGCGATCTTCAAGGGTCGCGTCCAGAATCTCGAAGGAGGCCTCAAGGCCGCCTTCGTGGATATCGGCCAACCCAAGAACGCTTTCCTCCATTACTGGGACATGCTCCCGGCCGCCAATGACTCGCAGGTCGAGTTCATCCGCGATAACGAATCCGCCGAGCAGAAGCAGCGTAAGGCCCGCTACCAAGCCAAGGATATCCCGCAGCTCTTCCCGGCCGGCTCCGACATTGTCATCCAGGTCGTCAAGGACCAGATCGGCACCAAGGGCCCTCGCTCGACGACCAACATCGCGCTGCCTGGCCGCTACCTCGTGCTGATGCCTTTCAGTGGTGCGTGCGGCGTCTCCCGCAAGATCGAGGAATCCTCCGAGCGTGAACGCCTGAAGGACATCCTGCGCTCCCTGACCATCCCGGAAGGCATGGGCGTCATCATTCGCACTGCCGGCGAAGGCAAGCAGGCCCGTTGGTTCGTTCGCGACCTGCACATGCTGCTCAAGCGCTGGCAGGCCATCGTCGAAAAAATCAACGCCCCTGACCGCAAGCCGGTCCTCCTTTACCAGGAGCCCGGTCTGATCGAACGCACCGTCCGCGACTTCCTGACCGAGGAGGTCGACCGTATCCTCGTGGACAACCCTGAGGACTTCAAACTGGTCCAGGACCTCGTCGGCGAAGTGTCGCCCCGCTCCCGTTCGCGCGTCGAGCTGTACGCCGATCCGATTCCGGTCTTCGAGCGCTACAATATCGAACGCCAGATCGAGCAGCTCTTCCAGCGTCGAGTACCGCTCCCGAGCGGAGGCGAGATCGTCATCGACGAGACCGAGGCCCTCACGGCCATCGACGTCAATACTGGCGGCCACCGCGGCAAGGACGGCGCCAAGGACGGCAACTTCATCACCCAGGCCAATCTTGAGGCAGTCACCGAAGCCGCCCGCCAGATCAAGCTCCGTAACCTCGGCGGCCTCATCATGATCGATACGATCGACATGAAGAACCCAAAGGACCGGAAGAAGGTCTTCGACACCCTGCGCGAGGCGATGGAGGACGACCGGGCTAAGCACCAGATCCTGCCGATCTCGCAGCTCGGCGTGCTCCAGATGACGCGTCAGCGCCATACGGAGTCCAACACGACCTCGATGTATACGGCCTGCCCGCACTGTCAGGGTCGCGGTATCGTCAAGAATCCCCGCACCGTCTCCGTCGAGATCCAGCGCAAGCTCCTCAGCGTCATCCGCCGCTTGCGCGAGTCCCTCGGACCCGAGAAGGAAATCGAGATCAACATCCTGCTGCACCCGGTGAACCTCGAGCGCATCATCACGGAAGACCGCGAGTTCTTCCGCGACCTGATGAAGTCCTGCAAGGTCCGCCTCGGTACCAAGCCTGACCAGACCTACAGCATCGAAGCGTTCAAGCTCTTCGACAGCGCCGGCCGGGAACTGCGCTGAGCCTGGCGTCCACCGACGACGAGGCCCCCGGGTTCGCCCGGGGGCCTTTTTGTTTACTTACGAGGGCGGTGGGCGAGTAGGCGTAGGCCGTTGAGGCAGACCACGATCGTGCTGCCTTCATGGACGCTGACGGCCAAGGGCAGGGGGGCTCCACGGAAGACTACATAGGCGGCCATGCCGAGGGCGGCACCGACGGAGATGAGGACGTTGAAGCGGATCGCCATGCGCGCGCTGCGGCTGAGCTCGATCGCATCGACCAAGCGGCCGATTCGGTCGTCGGTCAGGACCAAGTCGCTGGATTCCAGGGCAGCGTCGCTGCCACGGCCACCCATCCCGATGGCGACGTCCGCGGCGGCGAGGCTGGGGGCGTCGTTGACCCCGTCGCCGACCATCGCGACCACGTGACCTTCGGCGGAGTAGCGGCGGATGGCGGCCATCTTGGCGTCAGGCGTGAGCGCTGCGGCGTAGGATTGGATGCCGACCTGACGGGCGGCGACGGCCGCCGCTTCCTCGCGGTCACCGGTGAGCATCACCGTGCGGATTTTGCGGGCGTGCAGGGCGATTAAGGTCGAGCGGCTTTCGTCGCGGATACGGTCGACCAGCGTGGCGCGGACGGTGACCGTGCCGTCCGAGGCCCAAACTTCGCTGACGATTGCACCTTCGGCCACCGTCGCAGGGGGCAGGGAGCCTCCGCCGACGAACTCGCGGGTACCGACGCTCCAGCGGGTGCCGGCGACGGTGCCGGAGACACCTTGTCCCGGGGAATTGGAGAGCCCTTGGACAGGCAGCAGGCTCGCACCTTCCTTAAGGCAGGCCCGGACGACTCCGGCCGCAAACGGGTGGGTCGTGGAGGATTCCAGCGTGAGTAAGGCGCTCAGGGCGCGAAGGCGACCTGGGCCTTCAGGGTATACTTCAAGGGCGGCCACTTCGGGGACGCCGGCGGTCAGCGTGCCCGTCTTGTCGAAGCAGATGCAATCGACGTCGGCCAGGCGCTCCACGGCCGCACCGCCGCGGAAGAGGATGCCTTGGCGGGCGCCGGAGGCGATGGCGGCGAGTACGGCAGACGGGACGGAAAGGACGAGGGCGCAGGGGCTCAGCACCACCAGCAGGGTCATCGCCCGGTAGAGAGGTGAGGCCTCACGGATGCCGTCGGGGACGGTGAGCTGCAGGTAGACGAAGAAGAGAGCCGAGGCGGACAGCGTGAAGATCGCGTAGGCGTCGCCCCACTTGTCGATGGCTCGTTGGGCCGGGGCTTTGCTGTCCTGAGCTTCACGAATCAGCCGGACGATGCGCTGCAGGGCGCTGTCCCGTTCTGCACGGGTGACTTCGACGATGAGGCGGCCCCAGGAGTTGAGCGTACCCCCTGCGACCTCGGAGCCGGCCTGTTTAGAGGCGGGTTTTGCTTCGCCAGTGAGGTTTGACTCATCCACGGCGCTCTCGCCGGAGAGGACTTTGCCGTCCGCCGGTACCAGTTCGCCAGGCAGGATGGCGATGCGATCGCCAGGGAGGAGGGCGGATACCGGGACCTCGGTTTCGGTGTCATCCGGACCCAGTCGGCGGGCATGCTTCGGAGACTTGTCGAGGAGGGCGTCGATGGCGCCGCGAGTGCGGTCCATCGCGTAATGTTCGATGGCGCCGGCGGTCGAAAAGAGAAAAAGGAGGAGGGCACCCTCCCACTGGGCACCGACAATCCAGGCACCGACCGCCACGACGATCATCAGGAGGTGGACGTCGATGCGACGCTCCCGCAGCGCCGCCCATCCGTCGATGGCGGCGTCCCATCCACCGGCGAGGCAGGAGCCGGCGACGAGGGCGAGTGCCCAAGCGGAATCTTTTCCGAGGAATTGCTCTGCGACCAATGATAGCAGGCCTAATACGCCGCTCGCGGCCGCGAGGAACGCGAGCTTCCGCCACTCGCCCGGCGCTTCGTGTTCCGATTCGTGCGCGTGGTCGCTCATGACGTCATCCTGTCGTCGCACATCGCATCGGTCAACTGCTCGCACGGTCTCCGGCCGTATCGAATTCATGTTTACGAGACGTCGCGCGAACAGATTTTTTACGCGTCGTCGGAGACGTTCCGGTGACATGAAAGTTTCCTCTTGCGCAAGCGCGGGTTATACCTATGTATCTTATCAAGAGTTAACCGCAACGTGACGAACCGAACCGAAACCCCGAGCGAAAGTCTCATCACTGTGTCGCTTCCCCCGAAGCTTCATTCCGAGGTGGTCGCCTTTCAGCATCGGTCTGGTTTGAGCACCTTGAGCGAAGTGATCCGTCACGCGCTCGACCGTTACGATGACTCCCGTCCTTCCCTGGAGACCACCCGGTCCCGCCAGGTTTCTTTCCGCGTACCGTCGGAGCTCCGTACTCGTATCACCCGCCAGGCGCGCAACGCCCGGGTGAGCGTGGGGCGAATCGTCAGGGTGGCGCTTCAGGCGCTGCCCTCAAACCCAACAACGATCCAAAAAAAGGACACACCTATGGCTAAAAAGAAGGCTGCTGCTAAGAAGAGCGCCAAGAAGGCCACCAAAGCTAAGAAGAAGTAATTCTTCCTAGTCTTTTCCGTCCCTCGGGGCGGATGGCGCCGGCACTCCCGGTCATAACAAGGACCCTCGCAAGGGGGTCCTTTTCTTTTTCCCGTATACCCCGCCAGCGTATAGGCTTGAAACAGACCCCCCGGACACGGTTTGTTATCTGTCTTCTTACCATGAGCTCCCCCGCATCCGGCCGTATCACGATCGCCAACGGCAAACTGACCGTCCCTGATCATCCGATCGTCCCCTTCATCGAAGGCGACGGCACTGGTCCGGACATCTGGCGCGCCTCCGTCCGCGTCCTCGATGCCGCGGTCGCCAAAGCCTACGCCGGCAAGCGCAAGATCGAGTGGCTCGAAGTCCTCGCAGGCGAGAAGTCCTTCAAGGCGACCGGCGATTGGCTGCCTGAGGCGACCCTCACCGCCTTCCGCGACTACCTCGTCGGCATCAAGGGCCCGCTCACCACGCCCACCGGCGGCGGCATCCGCTCCCTTAACGTCGCTCTGCGTCAGCAGCTCGACCTCTACGTCTGCCTCCGCCCTGTGCAGTGGTTCACCGGCGTGCCTTCTCCGGTGAAGAATCCCGGCAAGGTCGACATGGTGATCTTCCGCGAGAACACCGAGGACATCTACGCCGGTATCGACTTCGAAGCCGGTTCGGAGATCGCCCTCAAGACCCTCGACTTCATCAAGACGAACTTCCCGAAGGAATTTAAGAAGATCCGCTTCGGTGCCGAGCAGCCCGAAACCGTGGGCCTCGGAATCAAGCCGGTCTCTCGCCCAGGTTCCGAGCGCCTGATCCGTTCGGCCATCCAGTACGCCATCGCCAACAAGCGCAAGTCGCTGACCCTTGTTCATAAGGGCAATATCATGAAGTACACCGAAGGTGCCTTCATGAAGTGGGGCTACGACCTCGCCAAGAGCGAGTTCGGCGCCGAAGAAATCGACGGCGGTCCCTGGTGCAAGATCCCGGAAGGTAAGCCCGGTGCCGGTCTGATCATCAAGGACGCCATCGCCGACATCACCCTCCAGCAGATTCTCACCCGCCCGACGGACTTCGATGTCATCGCGACCCTCAATCTTAACGGCGACTACCTCTCCGACGCCCTCGCGGCGCAGGTCGGCGGCATCGGCATCGCTCCGGGCGGCAACATCAATTACCTCACCGGCCACGCCATCTTCGAGGCCACGCACGGCACCGCTCCGAAGTACGCCAACAAGGACGTCGTCAACCCGGGCTCCGTCGTGCTCTCCGGTGAGATGATGCTCCGCTACATGGGTTGGATCGAAGCGGCCGACCTCGTGCTCAAGGGCCTCAACGGCGCGATCGGCGGCGGTCGCGTGACCTACGACTTCGCCCGTCAGATGCAGGGCGCCACCGAGATCAAGTGCTCGGAGTTCGGCGACGCGATCATCGCGTCGATGTAATCGTTTCAGTTCGCCACATTATCTGCACCTCGCCGTTGGCGGCCCCTTGGGGCTTGCCAACGGTTTGTTTTTGGGCGGAAATAAAGGCCTAAACAACACTTCTATGAAGCACGCCCTTACCGCCCTCGCCCTCTCTGTCTTCGTCGCCGGAGTCAACGCCCAGAGCCCCGCTCCGGCGCCCGTCGCGGCCTCCGCCACCGACCTCTCCCTGCGCGGTAGCGCTTCGTGGAGCGGCAAGAACGTTTTCCGCGGTATCGAGCGTTCCTCCACCGATGGCCTCTTCCAGGCCGCCGTCACCCTCGATTACAGTGTCCCGGGCCTCTCCGGCACTTCGGTCTACGCTAACTTCTTTAACGCGGACGCGATGGAGCGCACTTACACGTTCGGCGCCCGTAAGGATTACGGCTTCGGCGAAGTCGATCTCGGCTTTCAGCGCATGACCGCTCCGACGGTGCACAGCATCGCCTCGAATGGCTTCACGCAGATCGCCTCGAACTCGGAGGTCTACGCCGGCGTCTCCTTCGCCAACGTTTCCCTCAAGCCTTCCATCTACGCTTACTACAGCCTCGACCTCCAGCAGTTCACCGTGGAAGTCGCCGGCTCCAAGACCTTCGCTGGTTCGAGCATCGGCCTCTCCGGCGTCGACGTCGTGACCAAGGTGTACGGCGGTCTCAGCGATGCATCGGCCTCCGTCTACGCCTCTAAGAACTCCTACGGCTACCTGGGTGCCTCCCTCGACCTCACCCGTCAGGTTGGCCGGGGTGCTGAGCTCGGGGTGGGCGCTAATTGGGCCTATAATACCGACAGCCAGGTCAAGACCGCTGGTTCCTCCGTCTGGGCCCGCGTCTTCGCCAACTTCCGCTTCTAAGCCGCCCCTTGATTATAGGGCAGGGAAGGGAGGCGTGGCTTAAGGCCGCGCCTCCCTTGTTTTTGGCCTATTTCAGGCACACCCCCGCTAGGGTGCATTCGAGTGTTGACGGAGGGGGGTGCTTTCTCATTTTCCCCCTTTCCCTCTCTATGAAGACCACGCTAGCCAAGAACGTGCAGCTCAAGGACAAGACCTGGTACGTCGTTGACGCCAAGGACCAGATCCTGGGCCGTCTCGCTGTCAAAATCGCCAATATTCTCCGCGGCCGCCACAAGCCCACCTACACCCCCCACGTCGACACCGGCGATTACGTCATCGTGATCAACGCCGACAAGGTCCGCCTCACGGGTTCCAAGGAAGAGGACAAGACCTACATGTTCTATACCGGCTGGGTCGGTACCGCCTACCGCCGCACCGCCGCCGCCATGCGCGAGCGTCGCCCGGAGTTCATCGTCACCCATGCCGTCAAGGGCATGCTCCCGAAGAACCGCCTCGCTAACGCCATGCTCCTTAAGCTGCGCGTCTACGCCGGCGATAAGCATGACCAGGCTGCCAACAACCCTCAGCCTTTCCCCGAGGCTAAGAAGGTCTAATCGCCCTTATCTTTCTTAAATGAGCGCCAAGTCCTCCGCCATCCTCGCTGTCGGCCGTCGTAAGACCGCCTCGGCCCGCATCCGCCTTTCCCGCGGTACCGGCGTCATCGTCGTCAACGGTAAGCCCGTTGAAGAATACCTCTACACCGAGGCCCTGGTGAAGTCCGCCACCCTCCCGATCACGACCGCCGGCCTCGACGGCCAGCTCGACGTCATCGTCCGCGTCATCGGCGGCGGCCCTAACGGCCAGGCTGGTGCCATCTCCCATGGTCTCGCTCGCGCGATCCAGAAGATGGACGCCACCCTCCGCGCTCCTCTTAAGAAGGAAGGTCTCCTTACCCGCGACGGTCGTATGCGCGAACGTAAGAAGCCCGGCCGCCCTGGTGCCCGCAAGCGCTTCCAGTTCTCGAAGCGTTAATCCGCGAAGAGACAGGAACCCTCGAAGGCCCCGGCACCCCGGGGCCTTTTTGTTGCCCAGTTCCCTGTGTCCCGCCATCACTTCGTCATCAAACCCACCTATCTTCTCAAGCCATGACCCAAAACCTGACCAAGGTCGGCATCGTCGGCGCCTCCGGTTACACCGGGGAGGAGCTCGTCCGCGTCCTGGCCCGCCACCCGCGGGTCCGGCTCGCCGCGGTCTGTTCCCGCACCTTGGCCGGCAAGTCCGTGGCCGACGAGATCCCTCGCCTTCGTGGCATCGTGGACCCGTCCCTGCTGTTTTCCGCCTCCTCGCCCGAAGAATGCGCGAAGTCCGACGTGGACGTCTGGTTCCTGGCGCTGCCGCATGGCGTCGCCGCCGAATATGCCCAGCCGCTCGTCGCGGCCGGCAAGCGGGTGCTCGACCTCTCCGCCGACTTCCGTCTGCGCGACCTCGGCTTATACAAAAAGTATTACGGGCATGACCACCCGGCCCCGGCCCTCGCCGCGCAGGCGCGTTACGTCATTCCGGAACTCCAGACCGACGACGCGTGGAAATCCGCGAAGCTCATCGCCTGCCCGGGTTGCTACCCGACCAGCATCCAGGTGCCGCTGGTGCCGCTTCTCCGCGCGGGATTGCTCAAGCCTGAGCCGGGTCGGCTGATTATCAATTCGTACAGCGGCGTCTCCGGCGCCGGCAAGAAGGCCGACGTGGCTTTCCTCTTCTCCGAGCGCGACAGCTCGATCAAGGCCTATGGTATTCCCGGTCACCGGCACATCGCCGAGATCGAGGAGCAGTTCGGCGTGGCCGCCGGCCAGCCGGTCGTGGTCCAGTTCAATCCGCACCTCGCACCTATGCATCGGGGTATCGCCACCACCATCGTCGTGCCCGCCCCCGGCGTCACCGTCGCGCAGGTCGAGGCTGTGTGGCAGAAAGCCTATGCCGGCCGGCCGTTCGTCACCTTGCTCAAGTCGGGCGAATTCCCTGACACCGCCCACGTAGCCAACACGAACCGGGTCGCCTGCTCCGTCGTCGCCGACGCGCGTACGGGCAACCTCATCATCACCTCGGTGATCGACAATCTCCTGAAGGGCGCCGGCGGTCAGGCGGTCCAGAACCTCAACCTGATGATGGGTTGGGACGAGTCCGAAGGTCTCCGCTGATTTCCCATGTCCATCGAGTTCACCAATGATTCGCCGGGCGTCTCCGACGTACCCGGCTTCCGCGTCGGCGCCGCCGGCAGCGACCTCCGTCAGACGGGCCTCGACCGCCAGGCCCTGACGCTGGTCGTCGCCGTGCCGCCGTGCGCCGCCGCCGGCGTCTTCACGACCAATGACGTGAAGGCCGCGCCGGTGCGCTTCTGCCAGCAGGTGCTCGCCGTCTCAGCAGATAAGATCCGGGGCATCGTCGGCAACAGCGGCAATGCGAACGCCTGCACGGCCGCCCAAGGCGATGCCGACGCCATCGCAATGGCGAAGCTTGCCGCCGCCGCCGTGGGCGCTCCGAGCGACGCCTTCCTCGTCTGCTCCACTGGCCGTATCGGCGAACTCCTCCCGATGACCAAGGTCGCCGAGGGCATCAAGGTCTCCGCTTCCCGCCTCACGCGTGACGCCGCCGAAGGCGTGCGCTCCGCCAACGCCATCCTCACCTCCGACACCCGTCCGAAGTCCGTCACCGCTCGTTTCGTCTGGGATGGCAAGACCGTAACCATCGCCGGCATCGCCAAGGGAGCTGGCATGATCGAGCCCAATATGGCCACGATGCTCGCCTTCGTCTGCACCGTCG
>CAINSX010000017.1 GCA_903853185.1 uncultured Opitutia bacterium | reverse complement strand
CAGAAGGAAGCCCAGAAGCATGCCGCCGACCTCCTGGTCGTCATGCGCGTCTATTTCGAGAAACCTCGCACCACCGTCGGCTGGAAGGGCCTCATCAACGACCCGCAGGTCGACGGCTCCTTCCGCATCAATGAAGGCCTCCGCCTCGCCCGTGGCCTGCTCGCGCAGATTTCCGAAATGGGTCTGCCGTCCGCCACCGAATTCCTTGATCCGATCACGCCCCAGTATGTGGCTGACCTCGTCTCCTACGGCGCCATCGGCGCGCGCACAACCGAGAGCCAGATCCACCGCGAGCTGGCATCGGGTCTCTCCATGCCGGTCGGCTTCAAGAATGGCACCGACGGTTCGATCCAGGTCGCCGTCGATGCCTGTCTCTCCGCTCGTTCGTCCCACTGGTTCCCGTCCGTCACCAAGGAAGGCGTCGTCGCCATCTTCCAGACCTCGGGTAATCCAGATGCACACATCATCCTGCGCGGCGGTTCCCGCACCGGCCCGAACTACGGCGCCGAATTCGTCACCGACGCCGCGGCCCGAATCCAGAAGGCCGGCCTCACTTCCCGCCTCGTCATCGATTGCTCTCACGGCAACAGCTCCAAGGACCATCGCCGCCAGCCGCTCGTCGCCGCGGATATCGCCGCCCAAGTCGCCGCAGGTTCGGACGTGATCGCCGGCGTGATGATCGAAAGCCACCTCGTCGAAGGCCGCCAAGATTGGAAGGGCAAGGATGCCTCCACCTATGGTTGCAGCATCACCGACGCGTGCATCTCTTTCCAGGAGACCATCCCGGTCCTCGACGGCCTCGCCGCGGCCGTCCGCGCCCGCCGCGCGGGCAAGCAGTCCTGATTTTCCGCCATGAACTCCGTACTCAAGCTCATCCTCGATGGGGAAGCCCTCGACACCGCCCAGATCGGCAAGATCCTCGGCCTCGGCGCCGAAGCCGTGGACCGTGAGCTCGCCGCCTTGCGCCAGCAGGGCGTCCTGTTGGGTATGCGCCCGGTACTGAACCCGAGCTACGAATCCGAGCACCGCGTCCGTGCGGTCATCGAAATCAAGATCCGCACCGAAGGCGTCGGCGGCTTCGACGGTATCGCCGAACGCATCTCCAGCTTCGAACAGGTGGAGAGCTGCTACCTGATGTCCGGCGGCTACGACCTCCTCGTCGTCGTCACGGCCGACAATCTCTACAAGGTCGCCGGTTTCGTCCACGAGCGCCTCGCCCGTATCGACGGCGTCCAGGGCACTTCCACCCACTTCTTCCTTCGTGCTTACAAGAAGGACGGTTTTATCGTGAACGCCGAAGGTTCCCGCCGCGACCAGCCCTCGGTCAGCCCCTGAACCCCGCCTGACTATGGATTCTTCAGGCCGTTTCGTGGCGCGACATGTCGCGACCTTGCCCAAATCGGGCATCCGTGACTTCTTTGCCATCGTGTCCAAGATGAAGGACGCCGTGTCCCTCGGCATCGGCGAACCCGACTTCGTCACGCCTTACCATATCCGCGAAGCCGCGATCTCTTCCCTCGAGAAGGGTCGCACCTCCTACACGGATAACCGCGGCACCCAGCAGTTCCGCGAGGAGATCTCCCGCTACGTCGCTAAGAACTACGGCCCAGAATACGACCCTGAGACCGAAATCCTCGGCACCATCGGCGTGTCCGAAGCCCTTGATATCCTGCTCCGCTCGACCCTGAACCCTGGTGACAAGGTACTCTACCATGAGCCCTGCTACGTGAGCTACGCGCCGAGCGTCACGCTCTGCCACGCCGAAGCCATTCCGATCCGCACCGTCGCCGCCGATCAGTTCGCGCTCGACCCTGCCGCCCTCCGCGCCGCCTGGCAGCCGGGCTGCAAGCTGCTTATCCTGAATTTCCCGACGAACCCGACCGGCGGCACCGCGGACCGTGCTAAGCTCGAGGCCATCGCCAAGTTCGCCATCGAGAAGGACCTCCTCGTCGCTTCCGACGAAATCTACTCCGAACTCACGTTCGAAGGGGACCACGTGTCCATCGCCTCGCTGCCCGGGATGCGCGAGCGCACGGTCTTCCTGCACGGCTTCTCAAAGGCTTTCGCGATGACCGGCTTCCGCATAGGCTACGCCTGCGGTCCCGCCGCCGTCATCGACGGGATGCTCAAGGTGCACCAATACGGCATCATGTGCGCTCCTATCATGAGCCAGGAAGCCGCCGTCGAAGCCCTGCGCAACGGCCGCGACTCGATGCTCCACATGCGCGACAAGTATCGCGAACGCCGCGACTTCATCGTCCGTCGTTTCAATGAGCTCGGCCTCAAGTGCCACCTCCCGCGTGGCGCGTTCTACGCCTTCCCGGATATCACCTCGACGGGCATGGACTCCATGACCTTCGCCCAGAAGCTCCTTGAGCAGCAGAAGGTGGCCATGGTCCCGGGTACGGCCTTCGGCGCCGCCGGTGCTGGTTTCTGCCGTGCTTCCTTCTCGACCAGCTATGAGAAGATCCATGAGGCTGGCGAGCGAATCGCCCGCTTCTTGGATGCCATCCCGCGTCGCTGACGCATCCTTGCTTGCTAGGCGGGCAGGTAGCCCTGACTGTCGACCCATGGAACGGAACACAGAAATTTCGCGCGCGGTAGCCATCGTTGGCCGTCCCAACGTTGGTAAGAGCCGCCTCTTCAATCGTCTGGTGGGCCGCCGTATCTCGATCGTGCATGATCAGCCCGGGGTCACGCGCGACCTCATCACTTCCGACATCTTCGATGGTCGCTACACCTTGATGGATACCGGAGGCATCGGCCTGTATCGCGCCGAGCTGACGCCTAAACTCATCGCGGACGCGGTGGAAGAGCAGGTCGATTTCGCCCTCGCCGCTGCCGCCCTCGTGCTTCTCGTTGTCGACGCTTCCGAAGGCTGTACCGCTCTCGACCTCGAAGTCGCCACCATGCTGCGTCAGGCGGGCAAGAAGGTCATCGTCGTCGCCAACAAGGCCGACACCGAAGAACGCGATGGTCTGATGTCCGAGTTCTTCGCCCTCGGTTTCGGCGAGCCTCTCCTGATTTCCGCCGAACACGGCCGCGGTATCCCGCAGCTGCAGGCGCTGATCATCAAGCACCTCGGACCTGAACCCACGACCCCGCGCGAAGAAGGCCCGCGTCCGATTCGTCTCGCCCTCGCCGGTCGCCCGAACGTCGGCAAGAGCTCGCTCGGCAACCGTCTCCTCGGCGCCTCCCGCCTGATCGTCAGCGAAGTCGCCGGCACGACGCGCGACCCTGTTCGCGCAGGCCTTTCCCGCACCAAGGCCGATGGATCGCAGGCGAAGTTCTCGCTCGTCGACACCGCCGGTCGTCGCACCGCAAACAAGCGCGACACCCTCGATTTCTATTCGCAGGTCCGTTCCGACGAAATCCTCGCCGAGACTGACGTAGTCTTCCTCGTGCTCGACGCCGGCCAGGGCGTGACCCGTATTGACAAGCAGCTCGCCGGTGAGCTCGCGCTCCTCGGTTGCGGCCTCGTCCTCGTCGTCAATAAGTGGGACCTCGCGAAGAAGGCCTTCCGCGACAAGAATATCGACGGTTTCGAGGACGAAGAAGAGTTTCGCGCGAAGTTCCGTTCGGCCATCCGCCGCGAGCTTTTCTTCCTGCCTGAGCCGCCAATCCTGTTCGTCTCCGCCCAGACCGGCCTCCGCGCCGAGGACATGCTCGACGCCGCCGAAGGCGTCTTCGTGCGCGCTGGCACCGCCATCTCTACGGGCCGCCTCAACCGCGTCGTACAGGACCTGATGATCAAGCGCCCTCCGCGCATGGTCTCCGGCAAGCGCTTCAAGTGCTACTACGTGACGCAGGTCTCCAAGCGTCCGATCCGTTTCCGCCTCTTCTGCAATTCCGAGGAACGCCTCGAGGACGCCTACCAGCGCTTCCTCGTCAAGGGTGTCCACGAGAGCTTCGACCTCTCGGGCGTGCCGCTCTACCTGGATATCGTCGGTAAGCCCAAGCAGACCGGTCGTCGCACCGGTGGTCCTGGTGCCGCCGCAGGTTCCCCGATGCCTGAAATCGAAGGCGCCGCCCGCAAGCCGATCGCCAAGGTGTCTGGCAAGGCCGTCCTCGAAGCCGCCCCGAAGAAGGCCATCGGTCCTTCCGGCCCGCGTCTCGGCAAGTCCAAGAATCCGCGCAGCAAGAACGCGCCGGTCCGCAAGAAATCCTTCACCCGCTGGGATAAGCCGCGCTCGCTGAAGGGCCGCGCCGCGCGCCAGGCCCGCAAGTAACGCATGCCGCGGAGACTGGTCCTGCTCGGTTCGGATGAGATCGCACTCCCGGCTTTCGCCGCGGCCCGCGCCTTGCCCGACACCGAAGTGGTGGCCGTGTATTCGCAGCCT
>CAINSX010000016.1 GCA_903853185.1 uncultured Opitutia bacterium | reverse complement strand
TTCGCCGCCGTAGGACAGGCGCGTGTCAGCGGCTTCCTTCTTCAGGTCGAAGTGGCGCATGAACGACGGGCCCGCGAGGCGGAAGGCCTCGTGCTGGGCCTCGGCGTATTCGGCGAGAGCGGAGCCGTCGGGGGCCTTGCCGCCGAGCGACCCGAGGAGGTCCTGACGTCGATCCTTCTGCGCCTGGTCGATATCGCCCGGCGTGGTGAAGCCATTTGGGCCGGTCTCGGTGTCGACGAGGTAGATGTAGCCGTCCTTGATGCCGAGGAAGCCCGGGCCGCGGCTGACGTTCGGGTAACCGATGAGCATGTAGGCCGGGACGCTCGGGTCGGCGGCGCCGCGACGGTTCGCCACGATCGAGCCGATGGAGGGATAGGTCGCGTTGCCGCTGATCATGCGGCCGGTGTGCACGAGGTTCGTCGCGAACGCGTGCTCATCGATGACCTTATGGTTCACCGAACGCACGGAGGTGACATGCTCCATGAGCTTGGCCGTGCGCGGTAGGTGTTCACAGAGGCGCACGCCGGAGACCGAGGTCTCGATGGAAGGGTAGAGGGAGCCGCGCTTCTTGGTCGTCGACTTGTTGTCACCGAGGGCCTTCGGGTCGAAGGTGTCGGCCTGGCTCATGCCGCCACCAAGCCAGATGAAGATGCAATGCTCGGCTTTACCTTTCGGTCCCGCGGCTGAGGCCAGCAGCGGCGAGGCCGCGAAGGGGGCGAGACCGAGGGCAGTAAGGAAGGAGCGGCGGTCCATGGAATCAGTTGTAGATGAATTCGGGGGAGTTGACGAGGGCCCAGACGACGTCCTCGGCGCGGCGGCGCCACTCGGTCGTCAGGCGGTCGGTCGCGGGGTCGCCCTTGCGGGCGGCGGCTTCCTGCTGCATGCGCACGGTGGTGGCCATGTCGTTGAGGTGGTTGGACCAGGAGACGTAATATTCCGGGCGGCGGGGGCCCTTGTTCGGTTCGATCTTCTCGAGGAGCCGGAAGCGAGCGGCGAAGCCTTCGCCGAGGTAAGCGGAATATTTCTTCTGCTCGGCCGCGGTCGGATGACGCGAGAGCAGGCGCAGGAAGAGGGCGTCGGTGAGCGCCTCGGGCGATTTGGCTTCGAGGGCCATCGCGGTCACGCCGTGGTCGTCGCTCAGTCGCGTCACCCAGGTGCCCATGGTGCCGTTGCTGAGGATCGCGGGCTGCAGGGAGTTCGGGGCGCTTTCGCGATCGGTGATCGGGTCCGGGCGGCTGGCACGCCAGCCGAAGGCCGCCAGAACGTCACAGACGGCTTGGATGCGGGGCAGGGCGAGGGCAGGGCGGTCACGCTCGTTGGAGGTCGAGGTGAGCATCCAGGCGCGACGCGGGTAGCCGAGCGTCAAGGAGTTCGCCTGTTCGCGGATGCTGTCGATGTCCAGGCTGGCCTCTTCCGTGCGGAAGGGTTTGCCGGTCGTGGCGAACATCGAGTCGACGACCTGTTCGGCGGAGAGGCGACGCGGGGCGGGCGACGCGAAGAGCGGGCTGGTCTGCTTCTGCGAGGCGTCCGTCGCGCGCTGGTAGGCGTGCGAGTTCAGGATGAGGCGCAAGACGTGGTCGGCGTCATAGCCGCTGCGCACGAGTTCGCGGCCAAGCCAGCGGAGCAGTTCGGGGTGCGAGTTCTTGGAGCGTTCCCAATCCCAGGCTTGATCGACGAGGCCGCGGCCCATCAGGCGGGCCCAAAGGCGATTGGCCATCACCTGCGCGAAGCGTTCGTTTTGCGGGGCGGTGACTAGGGTCGCGAGACGGTCGCGCGGGTCCTTCGGGTCGCGGGCGAGTTCGTCGGCGACGCTTTCGGTAGAGAGTTCCGGGAAGGGCCAGTGCGGCTCGACGGAGGCACCCGGTTCGAGGGTGACCTCGATGAGGGGCTTGCGGCCGCCTTCGCGGAGCTTGGCCATCGAGACGCTGCTGGTGAGCGGGACCTTGACGGCTTTGGTCTCAAGGAGCGCGGCAAGGGCGAAGACCTGTTCCTGCTTGGCGGTGTGCGCGGGGGCGTCGTGGCAACGTGCGCACTTGGTCTCCATGCCGAGGAAGGCCGTGGTGACGATGGTGGCCTTGGCGGCCATGGGGACGTCGTTCTGCGAGGCGACGCCGAAGCCGGCCGGGCCGCCGGCGGCAGCGGAACCCTTGAGGCGCAGGAGTTCGGTGACCATCAGGTCGAGCGGCTTATGGTCGGCGAGCGATTCATAGATCCACCAGCGGAAAGGGCCGGAATTATTCAACGTCGGATTCAGGATGTTCGGGTTCTCGGCGAGGACATCCTGCCAGTAGCCCGTCCAATGGTCGGCGGCACGCGGGTCGTGGAGGAGGCGGTTGATGGCCTTGGCGCGTTTATCGGCCGAGGTGTCGGCGGCGAAAGCTTCGATCTCAGCAAGGCTGGGTGGCACGCCGACGGTGTCGAGGGTGACGCGACGCAGGAAGACGAGGTCTTCGGTCAGCGGGTTGATCGTGGTGGGCAGCGTCCGGTAATCCGGCCAGACGGCGCCTTCCTTGATCCACTGTTCGATGGTCGCGACGTCGCTCGCGCCGAGACGATGGCCCTTGGGCGGCATGACTTCGTCGGGGTCCTGCGACTTGATGCGCGTCAGGAGGGGGCTCTTGGCCGGATCGCCGGGCACGATCGCGGCGCCGTCGGACTTGCCGCCCTTGAGCGCACCGGCGCGCGTATCGAGGTGGAGCTTACCCTTGGGCTTGCCGCCTTGGTGGCATTCGAGACAGCTGGCTTCGAAGATGGGAAAGACCTTCGCGTAGAAATCCACGCCGCCCGTCTTCACGGACTTCATCTGGCCTTGGTAGGCGACGACCTTCTGGGCGATGAAATGATCGATGGCATTGTTCGCCGGGAAGCCCGCGGCGAGAGCGGGGACGGCTGTCTCCGGCGTCTTGGCGAGCCACTGTTGGGCGGCCTCGCGACGTTTCTGCCAGTAATCGCCTTCGAGGGCGCGGGCGGCGGCCCGCGCGGAAGCGTCGATCTTGCCTAGGCGCGTCTCTTCCTGCGCGGCGTAAGCGACCCAGCCGGCGTCGTTGTAGGTCGCTGCATCGGCAGAAGGCGTCAGGAGTTGCCAGTCGGTGCGGCCCGCAAGCGAGATGGCCGCGACGGTCTCGCCGAGTTCCGGGCGGAGACGTGAACCCTTGTTGTTGAGAATGAAACCGACGACTGTCTCGAGGATGACGCGGTGTTCGCCGCCCTTGGTTTCGAATTCGACCCACGCGTCGCGGTTGCCGGGCGGCGCGAAGCGGAAATCGCCGCCGAGGTCGAGGTAGCCATCCTGATCTTTGATCGGCTTGTTATCGGTGCCGGCGGGCGGGAAGGGCGTCTGGACCTGAAGCTTACCATCGATGAAGAGGGCGGCGGCGCCACGGCCACGGAGGAGCAGGCGATGCTTGCCGGCGGGGAGAGTGACGTTCGCGAGGGCGCGGAGGAGATAAGGGTTTCCACGTTCGGCGCGCACGCCGGTGTCGACGTATTTCTCTGGCACGCGGGCGAAGCCGAAGGCCGGCGCGATGTAGCTGTCGGTGACAGCGAGGGGGAGGTTAGGCCAGACGTTGGTGGTCGGTTTCCAGCCTTCGCAGAGTTCGACGCGCACCTGGCCGTGGGTGACGGTGGTCCAGTCGACCTTGGGTGCCTTGCGGACGACTTCAGGAGCCTTAGCAGCCTTGGTGCCGCTGGCGCTGTCATTGCCGGCATTCGGGCTGGCGCTGACCTGGGCGATCTCAGCTTTGGTGACGGGCGGAAGGGTGGTGGCGAAGTGCCCAGCGATTTCTTCCGCCGGGACAAGGGTGCGATGTAGGCGGATGTCATCGATCGAGCCGCGGAAGCTGCTATTGGCGAGGCCGCCCATCGAAGAGCCGATCCAGACGGGGGCGTCGTCGACGACGGGTGCGTCGGTCGTGGGGCCGTCCATGTCCCAAGAACCTTTGATCTCCTTGCCGTCGATCCAGCCGCGGATGCTCTCGGGTTTCCCGAAGGCGTAGCTGACCGCGACGTGGTGCCAGCGACGGTCGTTGGCGAAGCCGGTGGGAGTCGTCCAGCGGTGCCACTTGATGCCCGTGCCGGACGGAGAAGCGAAGAGAAAGTTAAGGCAGGCGCTATCGTAGAGCACGCGCAGGCGCAGGGCCCAGTTCTGGTTGCT
>CAINSX010000015.1 GCA_903853185.1 uncultured Opitutia bacterium | reverse complement strand
GGTCGGCGGAATTGTTGAGCGACATAGGCTTAATCCGTAAGGGATAAACGGGTGGGGTTTCCAGCCTTGAATGAGCCTCGAAACCCCTCCAAAAAGGTCACATGTCCGACAAAGAACTCGAAGAAGGCCTGGCCCTGCGACTCGACTTCGGAAAACTGCGAAAAATCGCTGCCGGGCAGGCCGATGTCATCCCCGCCGTGGCCCAGGACGCCCAGACGGGCGAAGTGCTCATCCTAGGCTATGTCAACGAGCTCGCTCTGCAGACGGCCCTGCGTGAAAAGAAGGCCACTTTCTGGAGCACGTCGCGTAATGAACTTTGGATCAAGGGCCTGACCTCCGGCGATTTCCTTGAGCTTCTCGAGGTGCGCGTCAACTGCGAGCAGAACTCGATTCTCTACAAGGTCCGTCCGGCCGGCCAAGGGGCCTGCCACACGAAGGAGAACGGCAAGGCCCGTTCGGGTTGCTATTACCGTCGCCTCAAGGCCGACGGTTCGCTGGAGAAAGCCTGAGCCTTAGCGTCGACGCAGCCCCTGCAGCACGAGGTCCGTCTCGATGTCGAGGCGGACGACCAGTAGCTTCGTGCGGCGCGTGATGCGGTCGGTGCCGGGTCGCGCGGCGAAACCGAGCGCTTCGGTGTCGCCTTGTTTTTCCGTCAGGCGTTGGAGGGCGGCTTCGGCTTCCTCGCCAGTCCGATAGGCGAACGCAATCGTCGCGACGAGGAAAGCGCCGTCATCGCTTTCGCCGACCGCGATCGTGGCGGTCTCAGCCTGGGCGCCGGCTTCGATGAGTGCGCGGCCGAGCCAGCGACGGCGGGCGGCCGCCGCGAGCAGGTCGGAGGCGGGGTCGGCGTGCACGAGCAGGTAGCCATGCGGGACGCCGCGTAACTGCACGCGGGCCAGTCCTGGGATGACCTTTCCGCCTTCGGAAATTTCCGGAGTTTCCAGGCCGAACTCGGCCGGTTGTCCGGGGATGAAGCCCACGGTCACACGCTGGGCTGAATTCACCGCGGGGCTCGCGAGCTGGGCGCGCAGCGCGGCTCGCTGTTCGGGGAGGGAGAGTTCCGGTAGGGCCAGAATTACCGCGGTGGCGGTGCGTCGGCCGACCATCTCCGCGGGGACGATGAGTGCGACTTCGCGGCTACGCGGGTCGACGCGGAGACGGAGCGCCGCAGGATCGAGCCACAGCCAAGCCAGCCCGCTCGCCATCGCGAGGAAGGCGAGCAGCAGCCACGGACGTCGCATCGGGGCTTTATTTGGCGGACGGAGCGCCAGAGCCCTTCTGGGCTTTCTCGATCACCTTGGAAATCGCCTGCGCCGCTTTGTCGGCCGGGTAATCGAGGTCGAGCGTCGCCTGCTTGCCTTCGCCGCCGATGCGGATCTTCTGCACCAGCTCCGAAAGTAGCGCCAGGTTCTCCTTCTCGTCGGGTGACTTGCCGTCGTCATTTGAAAGCCCGATCATCGCGAACGCCTGTAATCCTTTGATCTGCTTACGCATCGTCGCAGCCTTGTCGGCGGTCACGAAACCCGCGGCGATCGCAAGCTGCAGGTCGGTCGCGTTTTCGCCGAGCACCAAGGAAATATCTTCCGCGCCGACATTCTCTTTGGCGTTCTGCATCTTCGACGCATCGGCATAGAGGGTGAACCAGCCTTGCGGGGCGGCGGCGAACTTGGACGCCACCGCGGCGGGCAGCTGCGTGGACTTCTCGTGGCGATCGGCCGCGTCGAGGGCGCGTTCGAGGAATTCCGTGCTGGCGATGATCACGAGGCTTTCCGAGTGGGCGACGATGTAGGCGTCCTTGGCATTGTCCTTAGGTTTTTCGCCCGTGACCTTCTCGATGAACGTGCTCGCTTCCCAGGCCTTGTGCTTGCCGACGCTCTTTGAAGCGATGCCGTTCTTCGCCCCAAAGGCGTCGATGGTCGTGGGTAAGAATTTACCGCGGATCAACACGATGGCGGAAGCGTTCTTTTCGGCGACCTTACCGTCGGGGCCGGGGTAGATTGCGACGACGAGGTTCTGCAGGTCTTTCTTGGAGTCGATGCCCAGCTGCTCGCTGAGCTTGCGGGAAGCCTCGAGGTCCTTGGTCTTCAGGCCAGCGAGCTTCTCGACCGCCTGGCCGACCTTGGAGGCCCTGAAAGCTGCGATATCGACGCCGACGATGCCGACGGCCCCGGCGGGAAGGCTATCGGTGTTCAGGGCGGCCTGGGCCGAACCGAAGGAGAGGGAAAGGAAGAGGGCGGCGAGCAGGAGGCGCATGTCGGTCCGGCATTAAGCCCGCGGGTCGGCAGGGGACAAGCGGATAGCCTGTTTTCACTAGGAATAAGCAGGGAATTTGACCCATCCGGGCACAAAAAAGGGCGCCGAAAGGCGCCCTTGAGGAGGGTGTTAATCCGAGGATTAGTATCCGCCACGGTCGCCGCCGCCGAAGCCGCCGGAGCGACGTTCGCCGCCGCCGAAGCCGCCACGAGAGCCGCCGCCGCCGAAGCCGCCGCGAGAGCCGCCTCCGCCGCCGCCGAAGCCACCGCGATCTCCGCCGCCGAAGCCGCCGGAGCGGGGACGGTCGCCACCGAAGCCGCCGGAGCGGGGACGGTCACCACCGAAGGACGGGCGTTCTTCGCGAGGACGAGCGACATTGACCTTCAGGGGACGACCCATGAAATCGATGTTTTCAGTCTTAGCGATCGCATCCTGAGCAGCCTGAGCATTGGCCATGGTCACGAAGGCGAAGCCACGAGGGCGACCCGTGAACTTGTCCATCATGACTTCCACGGACACCACTTCGCCGCCTTGGGAGAAGTGAGCACGGATGTCGGATTCGGTTGCGGCCCAGGGCAAGTTGCCCACGAACAGTTTGTTTTCCATATTATCTTTTGTTTTGCTTGTTTTACCTACACCGCATTGCCCGTTTCCGACTTTCGGATTTCGATTTGCCGTCTTAACGACCGTCAACTCACCGGATTATTGCGGGGTTGTCTCTTACTTTGGTTATTTTCCGAGACAAACCTGACCGCCTTTAAGTCAGTTTATCAGGGCTTCGGCAAGTTTATTCACAATAGGGGGGTTCCCTCAGCCCTGCGTTGACTCCGTTAGCGGGCCGAAAGAGGCTGTTTTCATGAGCGCAGCTTTAACCCCCAGTCAGATCCAGGAGGCCTTGTTGGGGCTGCACGGATGGGGTGTTGAACACGCTAAGTTGTTGAAGGTCTATAAGTTAAAGGACTTTAAGGCCGCCTTGGCTTTCATGAATCAGGTCGGGGCCGTGGCGGAGCAGCTCAACCACCACCCCGAAATCCACAATAATTGGAATATGGTCGCCCTTCGGCTTTGTACCCACGACGCCGGCGGCCAGATTACGGAGAAAGATTTGACCCTCGCCCGCGCCATCCAATCTCTCTCCCTCCCGTGATCGACGACCCCGCCGAGGCCCTAGATATCCTCCTGGAGGAGCTTAAGCGCCAGAAGGCCGCTGGGCTCCGTCGGGTGAGCATTTCTGACGAATCATTGGCTTCCTTGAAGACGCTCGCTGGGGCTCCGCCGGCCGCCGCCGCCAAGCCGACTCCGACGTCGGGCGATATCCGCCCGTCCGCCCCGGTCGCCTCCGTCCGTCCGGCGACACCCGTCGCGGTCAAGCCCACCGTCGTCGCGACGACCCCCGTCATCGCCGACGCGCCGATCTTCACGTTGCCCGCTGGCACCAAGGCCGAACGCATGCAGGCGCTCAGGCAGCTCGTCGACGCGTGCGTCGAGACGAAGAAGCATCTGACCGGTTCGCATCGTGCTCTGCTCGGTCACGGCTCCTTAGATGCCAAGGTTGTGTTCGTTGGTGAAGCGCCTTCGCTCGAGGAGATGGAAGCCGGCAAGGCTTTCGCGGGCGCTTCCGGCGAGCTTCTCCAGAAAATCCTCGGCGCCGCCGCCATCAGTCCCGCTGACTATTATCTCGCGCCCGCCATGGTCTGGCGCCCCGAGCCGCCGACGCAGTATGGCAAGCGCCCGCCCACCGCGCGCGAAATCGCCTTCAACCTTCCATATCTGCG
>CAINSX010000014.1 GCA_903853185.1 uncultured Opitutia bacterium | reverse complement strand
CTGCCGCCACTCGGATTTCAGGGCATCGCTATCCGGGCCGGCAAGCGCCACGCCGGACTTCCAGAGCGCGGCCTGGGCCTCACGGATATCGGGCGAGGCTTCGTCGCCCGGCACGTGGTAGCTGACCTGTGCCACGAACCAAGGAATCGGCCAGCCGGCCGCCTGGTTGGAGTCGTGGATGATGCGCGTGAGATACTCCTGATAAAGATTTCCCGGTAGCGTGCGCGTGGCGTCCTTCTGGTTAGCATCACTCTCGCCTTGGTGCCAGAGCACGGCGCGGAAGCCATGCGGGCCGAACTGTTTTTCGCGGGATACGAGGTGTCCGTAGGCGACGCCGTCGCTCTCCCAGCGGCCATCGGACCGTTTGGTCACACGATACACGAGCGTCGGCGGAGAGGGGAAGGGGATGCCGGCGGGGAGCCATTCGCGGACGCTCGTGGCACCGATGCCGATCGGGATGAAGCCGATGGGGACGCCGAACTTGGCGGCCAGTGCATCCCCGAGCGGCGGCATGAAACTGCCGCCGGTACCAGAGGCGCCACGTTGCGGGTCGTCGCCGGCGTGCCAGTTCAGGCGGTCGAACGAGGAGACTAGCCCGGATTTTACCGTTTGCTTCTCTTCGCCGTGGTTGGCGGAGTTGGATTGACCTGCGACCAGGAAGATTTCGCCGATGCCGACGTGTGCGACCGAGGCCTCGGCCAAAGCTTTGCCGTCCTTGGTCAGGCGTGCTTCGCAGCGATACCAACCTCCCGCCGGCGCGATGATCGTACCGCTGAAGGCGTCGTCGCTTCCCGCGTCGAGCTGACGCCATTCGCCTTTGCCTTGTGCGTCGAGCAGACGGACTTCGAGTTGCGTGCCGGAGGCGTCCTTCCGCATGCCGGCGATCGTGAGACGGCCTTCGGACCGAGTCTGCCGTTGGGCCACCTGATAGTCGATCGGTGACGACAGCTTGATCTGCGGGATGCCCCAGAGGGAGAGCGGAGCGAGTGCGAGCAGGGAGCAGAGGAGTCTCATCACTTCTTCTTCGCCTTCTTTTTTCCGCCTTCGGCTCCCGGTGCGGGAAGCACGTGGGCGCGTTCGGCCCAGGCCAGCCAGAGGGCGGCGAGTTCCTTGGCCTTCTCAGGCTGGCTCTTCGCGAGGTCGTGCAGTTCGGTACGATCGACCTTCATGTCGTACAGTTCCCAGGTACCGTTGCGTCCCTGACGGACCAGTTTGAGGTCGCCGACGCGGACGGCCGCGTTGCCTTCGTGTTCCCAGTAGATTGCCTCGCGTTCGATGGGCTGGTCGGCGAAGGCCGGCACGAGGCTGCGGCCTTCCATCGGTAGGATTGGCTTGCCATTGAATTCCTTCGGATAGGTGGCGCCGGAGACCTCGACCACCGTGGCCATCACGTCGATGAGGTGGCCGGGTTGGCGGCGGAACTCGTCCTTGGCCGCGATGCCGGCGGGCCAGTGGGCGATGAGCGGCGTGCTCACGCCGCCTTCATGGTTGAAGTGCTTGTAGAGGCGGAAGGGAGTGTTCTCGGCATAGGCCCAGCTTTCGCCGCAATACCACTGCGACTTACCCGTGCTCGGGTCGCCTTCGGTGCGGCCTTTGGCGCCGCTCTCGGCGTTGCCGCCGTTGTCGCTCATGAAGAGGATGAGGGTGTTGTCGAGGACGCCGCGCTGCTTCAGGCCAGCGACGAGGTCGCCGATGGACTTGTCCATGTGGTAGACGACAGCGGCGTAGGTGGCCATCAGGTGGTCGAAGCGTTTCTGCTCTTCGGCCGGCACATCCTTCCAAGCTTTGACGGCAGCCGGCAGGGGTGAGCTCGCCCACTGCTTGTCGATCAGGCCCATCTCAAGTTGACGAGCGTAGCGGCGGGCGCGGACCTCTTCCCAGCCGAGCTGATACTTGCCGAGGAACTTCTCGATATCGGCCTTGGGCGCCTGGAGCGGGAAGTGCGGGGCGTTATGGCAGAGGTGGAGGTAGAACGGTTTCTTCGCGGCGACGGCTTCGTCGATGAACTTCAGGCCGAAGCTCGTCCAAAGGTCGGTGGTATACCAGTCCTTCGGCAGGCGCGGGTCGTCGTTGGCGATCGCCTCGCCATCGAGGAAGAGTTCCGCGCGCGGCGCGTCGGCGAAGTAGAAGCCGCCGGCGGCGGCGTTGAGGCTGCGGTCGAAGCCGCGGGACTTCGGCGTGACACCTTGGTTCTGGCCGACGTGCCACTTGCCGCTCATCGCGGTGAAGTAGCCGGCGGGCTTGAGT
>CAINSX010000013.1 GCA_903853185.1 uncultured Opitutia bacterium | reverse complement strand
TTTCCTCGCCTGCCGCCCTGAAAGCGGATGTCGATATCTTCGTCCCGCAGCCTGAAACCGCCGGACGCTAACCCCTTTCAAAAGCCCCATGGCCACTCCCCCCAAGAAATCCCTCGGTCGCGGTCTCGGTTCCCTTATCGGTGGTGGCGTGGTCAAGCCCATCGCTCCCGCCGCTCCGGCTGCCCCTATCGCCGCCACCGCGGTCGCCCCGGGACTTTTGCTGCAGGAACTACCGCTCATTTCGATCGTCCCGAATCCTCGCCAGCCGCGCCGCGACTTCGATGACGCGCAGGTGAAGGAACTCGCCGACTCCATCCGCTCCGAAGGCCTCATGCAGCCGATCGTCGTCCGCAAGGTGAAGGACGGCTACGAGCTCATCGCCGGCGAACGCCGCTTCCGCGCCTTCAAGCTGATTGGCCAGAAGACTATCACTGCGCGCATCCTCGAGGCCAGCGACGCTTCCAGCGCCGTGCTCGCGCTCATCGAGAACCTCCAGCGCGCAGACCTCAACGCCATCGACGAAGCCCTGGGCTTCGCCTCGCTCATGCGCGACTTCAATCTCACGCAGGAAGCCGTCGCTGACCGTCTCGGCAAGCCGCGCGCTAGCATCGCGAACAGCGTCCGACTCCTCGCTCTCGACAACGAACTCCAGGGCTACGTGCGTAAGGGCCAGCTTTCCGCCGGCCACGCCAAGGCCTTGCTCGGCATCGAGAACGTCGCCCATCGCGTGCAGGTCGCCCGTCTCGTGATCGAGAAGGGTCTCTCCGTTCGCGCCACCGAGGCCGAGGTCAAGAAGCTCGTTTCGTCCAAGAAGGCCGATCGCAAGCAGACCGTCCAGACGGTTGTCGCCGACGTCCAGAAGCGCCTCGCCTCCCACTTCGCTTCGCCAGTATCGGTCATCCGTAAGGGCACCAAAGGCAGCATCTCGATTCCCTTCAGCAGCGACGACGAACTCGCCCGCCTGCTCGAGAAGATTGGCATCAAACTTTAGTGGGCACGTGGGCAAGTTGACACGTGGGCAAGGGGATTTCGTGTCCCCATGTCACCGTGCCAACATGTCCCCTGCGCTTTAAGCACTGAGTTCCGCTGCGCGGAACTCAGTGCTTAAAGTGGCGCATCCCGGTGAAGACCATCGCCATGCCTCGCGCGTCGGCGGCGGCAATGACATCGGCATCCTTCACGGAGCCTCCTGGCTGGATGGCGCAGGTCGCGCCGGCGTCGGCCGCGGCGAGGAGGCCGTCCGGGAAGGGGAAGAAGGCGTCGGACGCGATGGCCGAGCCCGTCAGCGAGAGCTTGGCTTCGCCGGCCTTCCAGACCGCGATGCGGGAAGAGTCGATACGGGACATCTGGCCAGCACCCACGCTGAGTGTACGTTCCTTGCCGGCGTAGACGATGGCGTTGGACTTCACGTGGCGGACGACGCGCCAGCCGAAGAGCAGGGCGGTCATCTCGTCGGCCGTCGGGGCGCGCTGGGTGACGATCTTGAAGTCGCGCGGGTTGGCGGGCTTCTGGTCGCGGTCCTGGACGAGCACGCCGCCGATGACGGCACGGACTTCGCGGAGGGTGTCGGCGCGGAGTCCGACCTTGGCGCGCATGAGGCGGAGATTCTTCTTCTTGCCGAAAATCGCGAGGGCGTCGGCGTCGAATTCCGGCGCGATGATGACTTCGGAGAAGATTTCGGCAATGGCCTCGGCGAGGCCCTTGTCGACGGTGCGGTTAGCGACGATGATGCCACCGAACGGGGCCTGCTTATCGGTCTCGAAGGCCTTGTGCCAGGCCTCGAGGAGGGTGTCGGCCGAAGCCACGCCGCACGGGTTGGTGTGCTTCAGGATGCAGATCGTCGGGCGCTCGAACTCGCCGATGAGGTAGGTCGCGGCGGTGATATCGAGGATGTTGTTATAGCTGAGCTCCTTGCCCTGCAGCTGTTCGAAGGCCTCGTGGAACGAGCCGTAGAGGGCGGCCTGCTGGTGCGGGTTTTCGCCGTAGCGGAGACGCTGGGCGATGGGCAGGGTCGAGGTGAAGCGGGAGGGCAGGCCGAGGACATTGCCGAGGCCGGGCTGGGCCTGGGATTCGAGGTAGTTGGCGATCGCGGCATCGTAGGCCGAGGTACGCTGGAAGACCTTGAGGGCGAGTTCGCGGCGGAGTTCGCCGAGGGTCTCCGGGGCCTTCATGGCGGCGAGCACGCGCTCGTAGTCGGCGGGGTCGGTGACGACGGAGACGGAGGCGTGATTCTTGGCCGCGCTGCGCAGCATGGACGGGCCGCCGATGTCGATGTTCTCGATGGCGTCCTCGAACGAGCAGTTCGGCTTCGCGACGGTGGCTTCGAACGGATAGAGGTTCACGACGACGAGGTCGATGAGGTCGATACCGTGCTTCTTGGCTTCGTCGAGGTGCTCCTGCGAATCGCGACGGCAGAGGAGGCCGCCGTGGACCTTCGGGTGCAGGGTCTTTACGCGCCCTTCCATGATCTCGGGGAAGCCCGTGTGTTCGCTGACATCGGTCACCGGCAGGCCGGCGTCGCGCAGCATCTTCGAGGTGCCGCCGGTCGAGAGGAGCTTGTAGCCGTGTTCTTTGACGAGGGCCTGGGCGAAGGGCAGGAGGCCAGTCTTGTCGCTGACGGAGAGTAGGGCGATGGGCATGGTGAAAGAAAGGGCTAGGGGTAGGGGGAGGGGTGGGGGTGGTCAAGTTAAGGTGGGACTTTTAAGGGGGCACGTGGGCACGGTGACACGTGGGCACGGCCAGTAAGCCTTTTCCCTCCTATGTCCTTTTTTGGTATCTCCGCATGTCCCCGTGTCCCCTTGCCAGCATACCCCCTTGCCTTTCTCTCCATCATTGACCCTTCCGCCCTTTTTCCCTCCCTCCTACCAATGTCCACTGCTCTCCTGTTCTCCGGTCAAGGCGCCCAAGTCGTCGGTATGGGCAAGTCCCTGTACGAAGGATCCGCCTCCGCCAAGGACCTCTATGACCGCGCCGCCAAGGTGCTGCCGTTCGACCTCCGTCAGGCCTGCTTCGAAGGCCCGGCCGAGCTCCTGACCGAGACCCGTGTCTGCCAGCCGGCTCTCTACGTCCAGGGCTACGCCATCGCCCAGATCCTCAAGGAGCGCGGCAAGCTCGATGACCTCAAGGCCTGCCTCGGCCTGTCTCTCGGCGAACTGACCGCCTACGCTTTCGCCGGTGTTTGGGATTTCGAGACCGGCCTCAAGGTCGTCGCCGAACGCGGTCGCCTGATGCAGCTCGCCTGTGACCAGACCAAGGGCGGCATGGCCGCGGTTATCGGTGGCACCCGCGACGAGATCTTTAAACTCTGCGCCGCGTTCGATATCGACGCCGCGAACTTCAACTGCCCCGGCCAGGTCGTGATCTCCGGCGACGCCGAGAAGGTCGCCCAGGCCGTCGCCCGCGCCAAGGAGTTTGGCGCCTTCAAGCTCGTGAAGCCTCTCGTCGTCGCGGGCGCCTACCACAGTCGCCTGATGGAGCCGGCCCGCCAGGCTTTCGAAGCCTTCCTCCAGGGCGTCGAATTCAAGCGTCCTCAGGTCACCGTCTACTCGAACACCACCGGTGGCACGCTCGCCGAGCCGGCCGATCTGCGCACCGCGTTGGTCAAGCAGGTGGTCTCATCGGTGCTCTGGGAAGACGATTGCAAGGCCGCGGCCGACACCGGCATCGCCCAGTTCTACGAATGCGGACCCGGCGGCGTCCTGGCCGGGATGATGAAGCGCTCCGCGCCCGCGGCCCCGGTGGCCTCGTTGCACGAGTTCGCCGATATTCCCGCCTAAAACCCCTTCGGTCGGGGGCTAACGCTGGACAAGCGCCCCGTCCGCAGTCCTATTAAGCCCTTTCCCTCTTTACCGTGTCCTTAGACCACATCCGCAACTTCTGCATCATCGCGCACGTCGACCACGGCAAGACGACCCTTTCCGACCGCCTCCTCGAGCACACGAAAACGATCGAGAAGCGCCAGATGAAGGAGCAGCTCCTCGACGCGATGGACCTCGAGCGCGAGAAGGGCATCACGATCAAGTGCCACCCGGTGACGATGAACTTCACCGCGCCGGACGGTAAGCAGTATATTCTCAATCTCATCGACACCCCGGGACACGTCGACTTCGCCTACGAAGTCTCGCGCTCCCTCGCCGCCTGCGAAGGCGCGGTGCTCCTGATCGACGCGTCCCAGGGCGTGGAAGCCCAGACGGTCGCCAACGCCACCCTCGCGATGAATCAGGGCCTCGAGATCGTCCCGGTCATTAATAAGGTCGACCTCCCGAGCGCCCGCCCCGAAGAAGCGCGCCGTCAGGTCGAGGACATCCTCACCATCCCCGCGCAGGACGCCGTCCTGGCCTCGGGCAAGTCCGGCATCGGCATCGACGAGATCTTCGCCGCGATCATCAAGCGCGTCCCGCCGCCCCGCTGGTCCGAATACCCGCACCACCGCGCGCTGGTCTTCGACTCCCTCTTCGACTCCTACAAGGGCGTCATCAGCTACGTCCGCGTCTTCTCGGGCACCTTCAAGGCCGGCCAGACGATCGAGATGATGCACAACGGCGTCCGCTCCGTCATTAAGGAAGTCGGCATCTTCTCCCCGAAGATGAAGCCTCAGGACGAACTCGGTCCGGGTTGCGTCGGTTACCTCGTCATCAATATCCGCGAAGTCGCGGACGCGAAGGTCGGCGACACAATCACCCTCGCCAATGATCCCGCCAAGGAGCCCGTCCCGGGCTTCAAGGAGGTCAGCCCGATGGTGTTCAGTGGTATTTACCCGCTCGACACGGCCGACTATGAGAAGCTCAAGACCTCGCTCGCCAAACTCGCGATCAACGACTCCTCGCTGACCTATACCGCCGAGAGTTCGAGCGCGCTGGGCTTCGGTTTCCGCTGCGGCTTCCTCGGCCTCCTGCACATGGAGATCGTCCAGGAGCGCCTGCGTCGCGAGTACGACCTCGACATCCTTTCGACCTACCCGTCGGTCGTTTATAAGGTCTATACCACCGATGGCGTGGAGCACATCCTGGACAACCCGGTCGTCATGCCGGACCCGTCCGCCATCGAGCACATCGAAGAGCCGACGATCCGTGCCCATATCCACATCCCCGGCACCGCGATCGGCGACATGCTCACGCTCGTCCAAGAGAAGCGCGGCGTCTGCGAACGTACCGAGACCATCGACGGCGACCGCGTCGTCCTCGTCTGCCTCCTGCCGCTCAACGAGATCCTCGTCGATTTCAACGACCGCATGAAGTCCATCACCCGCGGCTACGGCTCGATGGACTACGAGCTCGGCGAATACGTCACCTCCGACCTCGTGAAGATGGACATCCGCGTTAATGAAGAGCCCGTCGACGCGTTCTCCTCGATCGTCCACGCCTCCAAGGCCGAAGGCCGCGGTCGTAACCTTTGCGAGCGGCTTAAGGAGCTCCTCCCGCGCCAGCTTTTCAAGATCGCCATCCAGGCGGCCGTCGGCTCCAAGGTTATCGCCCGCGAGACCATTGGCTCTGTCGGCAAGGACGTGACCGCGAAGTGCTACGGCGGCGACATCTCCCGTAAGCGCAAACTCCTCGACAAGCAGAAGGAGGGCAAGAAGCGCATGAAGCAGATCGGCAAGGTCGACATCCCGCAGGAAGCCTTCATCAAGATCCTCAAGAACGAGGGTTAAGCCCCAATTCGGGCTTTCCCTCGGTGGAGTGGATGTTAGTTTAGGCGGGTCCTTCCCATGTCCTTCTACTATCGACGTAAGCTCCGCAAGATTGGCAAGGCCTTGCTCGAGTCATCGGAGAAGGTCGAACTCTACCGTGGCGACGTCCTGACCAAGGAAGCCCTGAACGAACAGCTCGAGCTGGCCGACAAGGTCCGCGCAGCTTCCAAGAACCGAACAATCGAGCTCACGCAGGTCGAGGTGCTCATCAATCAGCTCCACGAGGTGCTCGTCCGCAATGGCGGCAAGATCTACCCGCTGACCTCCGGCACGGATTGGACCGAGATGGTGGTCATGGCCGCCATCGTGGCCGGTTCGATTCGTAGCTTCTTCCTGCAGCCGTTTAAGATTCCCACGAACTCCATGTGGCCCACCTACAACGGCATGACCGCCGAGGTGCGTTCCGCCGATGAGCCCGTCCCGAGCCTTCCAGTGCGCCTGCTCGAGAAGGTCCAGTGGACTTGGACTTACGTGATCCCGGCCGAAGCGACCGGCGAGATCGGTATCCCTATCGTGATGAACCGCTATGGGAATAATCAGGTCGAATACGGCCTGAGCTCTCGCCAGCGGATCATCGACGACGGCATCTTTGGCACGGGTATCTGGAAGGGTCCGGCCGATAAGCATCAGATCCTGGTCGGCAATACCATGCAGTCCGTCGTCATGACGGCCGACTTTGGCTTCGAGACGGTGCTGCTGAAGACGTTCTTCCCCGAGGAGGCCAAGCTCAAGCTGCCTCGTCAGGATCAGGATCGCTGGCGCGTGGTCTTCGCCAAGGCCGCCCGCGACGGGCGCATTAAAAACGGTCCGTTCGGCCCGGTGCTCATGACCGGCAAACAAGGGATCGCCGGCCAGACGATGCTCAACTTCGATATTCTCACGGGCGACATGCTCTTCGTGGATCGCATGTCCTACAACGTCGTCGATCCCTCCCGCGGCGACACGTTCGTCTTCCGCACGAACAATATCCCCGGCCTTAACGACCAATACGGCCAGCCTTCGCAGAACTATTACGTCAAGCGTCTCGCCGGCATCCCGGGACAGAAGCTCCGCGTGGGCGAGCAGGGCGAACTTTTCGTCGACGGCAAGGTCGTGACCTCGCCCGAGCCGATGGTGCTCAACAGCCAGCGCGCGATGGACAAGGGCTACTTCGGTTACCTACCAGAGGCCGGTGGCGATCGCTACGCGATCCCGTTGCAGCAGGAATACACCGTGACGACTGGGCATTACTTCGCGATGGGTGATAACTCGGCCAACAGCTATGACTCGCGCGGCTGGGGCGAGGTGCCTGCCCAGGACGTCGTCGGCAAGCCGCTCTTCATCCTGCACCCCTTCACGTCCCACTGGGGCCCGGCGAAATAGTGGGCGGACGCCGTCCGCCCATGGGCCAGGTGGGCACGTGGGCAAGGTGACATGGGGGTTGGCTCAACAGCCTTGCCAGCGTGTCCCCGTGTCACCATGCCCCCTTGTGTACCCATGTCCTGGAACCTGTACCGCCACTATAAAGGCAACCACTACCTCCGGCTCGGAGTCGCCGCGCATTCCGAGGACCTTTCGCCGCAGGTGGTCTACCGCTGCCTGTATGATAATCCCGAGGCGCGCACGTGGGTCCGCCCGCAACCGATGTTCGAAGGCGCGATCGAAGACGGTCGTCAGCGTTTCACGCCCGTGGGCCGTCTGCGTCTCGTGCAGCCGGAGGATCTCCGTGCCGTCCTGGCCTTCGGCTTCGACGCATGGAAGCAGGAGAAGACCTTCGACGAGTATTGCGCCGCCAAGGACCGCGATCCGAACCACCTGCGCGGCACGCGTTACCTGCTCGAGGATGCGTCCGGCCAGCCGGTCTCCGCGTTGAACGTCCTGCGTTTCCGCGAAAGCCTCATCGGCTTCGCCTCTGTGGCGACCTCCCCGGAGCACCGTGGCAAGGGTTACGGTTCGCTGCTGCTGCGCGCCGTCATGGAGCTGCATCGCTTCGCCCAGCCGGACCTTCGCTTCGTGCTCTTCTCCGAGATCAAACCGGCGATCTACGAGCGCCTCGGCTTCTGCGTCCTGCCGCCCGAGCATCAGCACTTCCTGCCGA
>CAINSX010000012.1 GCA_903853185.1 uncultured Opitutia bacterium | reverse complement strand
GGTGCTGATGGGACGACGGTGGTGTTGCATCGTCTGACCTCGTATGACCGTCGGGCGCTGTACGACGGCGTGAAGGCTTGGTTCGACGGCGGCCCGGTGGCGAGCGGTGCGATCAATCCCGCCGGTGCGTTCATCCAGAACTTCAAGAAGGACGGTGGTTCGACCTGGCGTATCTACCCTGAGCGCACGCCGCGCGAACAGAAGATTCCGCTCGCCTGGAAATCCTTCGCCACGCCGCATTCGCCGGACCCGATGACCTACGGCTTCAAGTGGAACGATGAGCTTGTCTCCCGCGCCACGCCCGGCCTCGTGACGCTGCCGCAGTATTTCCGCCTCAACGAAGGCCCGAAGAACAAGCAGTGGGTCGTCGTGAAGCCCGCCGAGGTGCCGGCTGCGACCGGGCTGGCCGAACTCACCTTCGAGACCCCGAAGGAAAAGCCGCAGGATCCGCGGGAGACTCCCTCCGGTGCGCAGACGAGCTGGAAGATTCCCGGTCCGAAAGCAGGCCCCTTCCAGGCCTTCCTCGGCGACGGCAGCGTCGTCACCTATTATTGGTACCGCTTCGCCGATCAGCCCGCCATGCTCAATGCCGACCTCACACCGGCCGAGCGAGAAGCCCTGCAGGTCAAGGTCGAGAAGCTGCATCGCTCTTGGACCAAGGATCGGGACTACCTCGCGCCTCCGACCGTCGGCAAGCTGGCCGCGCTCGATCCGGCACAGGTCCTGACCCCGCCCAAGGGGCTCGAGATCGGCTACGTACCCATCGCGACGCGCCAGGAATTGGCCCCTGCGAAGAAGTGACTTATTTCGCGCGTTCGGCTTCGGCGCGGACACGGGCGGCGTTGCGCTGGCCGTAGATGAAGTAGATCACGAGACCGATGGCCATCCAGACGATGAGGCGGATCCAGGTGTCAGCCGGCAGCGCGAGCATCAGGTAGAAGCTGGCGGCGGCGCCGGCCGGACCGACGACCCAGATGAAGGGCGTGCGGAACGGGCGATGCAGGTTCGGGTCGAGGACGCGGAGTGCCATCACGCCGAGGCACACGAGCGCGAAGGCGAAGAGGGTGCCGATGCTACAGAGTTCGCCGACGAGGCCGATGGGCGCGAGGCCGGCGGCGACCATGATGGCCATGCCGGTCACGAGCGTGATGCGGGCTGGCGTGCGGAACTTAGGGTGCACCTTGCCGAATGAGACCGGTAGGAGGCCGTCCTTTGACATCGAGAAGAAGACGCGCGTCTGACCGAGCATCAGCACCAGGATCACTGAGCTCAGGCCGAGGATGGCGCCGAACTTGATGAACGGGGCGAGCCACGGGAGGCCCATGGCGTCGATGCCTTTGGCGATCGGCTGGGCGACGTTGAGCTGGTCGTAAGGCACGACGCCCGTGAGCACGTAGGCCACGAGGATGTACAGGACAGTGCAGATGGCGAGGGAGCCGAGCATGCCGATCGGCATGTCGCGCTGCGGGTTCTTGGATTCCTGCGCAGCGGTCGAGACGGCGTCGAAGCCGATGTAGGCGAAGAAGACCACGCCCGAAGCGCGGATGATGCCATCCCAGCCGAAGATGCCAGGGCCGGCGTTCGGCGGGATGAAGAGGCCCTGCGGATTGCCGACGGTCACCCAGTTCGAGTGGAGGACGTGGCCGAGACCGAGCACGATGAAGAGCACGACGATGGTGACCTTGAGGACGACGAAGGCCGCATTGACCTTGGCGGAGGCCTCGATGCCGACGACGAGGAGGGCGGTGACGATTGCGACGACGAGCATCGCGGGCAGGTTCACGACCGCGCCGGTGCTGACGAAGTGGTCGACGTGTGTCACCTTGTCGTTGACCCAATCAAACGGGGCGGAGGAATAAGCCTCAGCGATCTTGACGCCGAAGCCTTCGAGGAATCCCTTGAGATAGCCCGCCCAGCCGACGGCGACGGTCACGGCGCCGACGCCGTATTCGAGGACGAGGTCCCAGCCGATGATCCAGGCCATCAGTTCGCCGAGCGTGGCGTAGGCGTAAGTGTAGGCGCTGCCCGAGACTGGGACGGCGGCGGCCATCTCGGAGTAGCACAGGCCAGCGAGGGCGCAAGTGATCGCGCTGATGACGAAGGAGAGGACGACCGCTGGACCGGCGTGCGAGGCGGCGGCATGGCCGGTGAGGACGAAGATGCCGGCCCCGATGATGCCGCCGATGCCGATCATCACCAGGTTGGTGGCGGAGAGGGAACGTTTGAGCGTCCCTTCGCCTGTGGCGGCGGCTTCGGTCTGGAGGGCTGCGATGCTTTTGCGGGCGAACAGGCTCATGGTCAGTTTGTTACAGGGCGAGGTGGGGAGTGCAATCGTTGAGGATGGGGGCAGAGGGGTAGGGGTCGGGGCAGGGGTAGGGTTTGAGTCTTTAGCAGGTGATGTAAGGCAACTTCAAGTGGCGGGTGGCCGGTGGATTTTAGTACGCTTCAGTGCTCTGATTTTCCCGAGACCCGCCACCTGGGGCTGCCACCTGCCACCTGAAACGTGCCTTTTACCCGACTTTGAGTCATTCCCTAATGTTCTCGCCCTTTCCATTTCCCCTACTCACTTTGCGCTAATGCCGTTTGCATCCTTAGGCCTCGACGCCTCCATCCTCAAAGCCGTGGCCGACCAGGGCTACACCGAACCGACGCCGATCCAGAAGGCCTCCATTCCGGTCATC
>CAINSX010000011.1 GCA_903853185.1 uncultured Opitutia bacterium | reverse complement strand
TCGCGCTCGCTGAGCACCAGCTCGAGGCGATAACCTTCGGGCAGCTCGATGGTCTTAAGCTCCTCCTCGGGGGAGAGGACCTTGACCGGAGGCTGAGGCGTGAAGTCAGGCTCATAGGCTTTCTCGTCGGCAGCATAAGCAGCCACGAAGGTGAGCGCAGACAAATAGACAGCGGATCGCATAGGGGTATGACTCGCAAACTCTCTAATTGTTCAGCCCTTTCAAGCCGTATCCCCTGCCCGCCCTTAAAACGCCTTTGCCAAGGCAGGCGCTGTCGTCTTTCTCATCCCCATGCGACCCCTGCTGCTGGCCCTGCTTTCGAGCCTTTCCCTTGGCCTTTCCGCGGCGGGTAAACCCAATGTCGTTATCATCCTAGCCGACGACCTCGGCTACGGCGATCTGGGCTGCTACGGCCACCCGATCATCCGCACCCCGAACCTGGACAAGATGGCCGCCGAGGGCGCCCGCTTCACGCAGTTCTACGTCGCCGCCGAAGTCTGCACCCCCAGCCGCGCCTCGCTTCTGACCGGGCGTTACCCGATTCGCTCTGGCATGGCGCATAACCAGTTCCGCGTCCTGCGGGCCATCTCCACCGGCGGATTGCCCTCCACCGAGATCACGATCGCCCAAGCACTCAAGGCGCAAGGCTACGCCACCGGCATGGTCGGCAAGTGGCACCTCGGCGTCTGGACGAACAGCCCCGAGCATCATCCGCTCAAGCACGGCTTCGATTTCCATTTCGGTCTGCCCCATTCGAACGACATGAATCCGTCGGCCGGCAATCCCGTTAAGGCTGGCGCCCGCGTCGACCAGGACGCCGCTTGGTGGAACGCGCCGCTCTTCCGCGGCTACGAACTTGTCGACCCTAAGGCCGACCAGACGCAGCTGACCCGCCGCTATACCGAAGAAGCCACAAAGTTCATCGCTGCCAACAAGACCCAACCCTTCTTCCTCTACTTCGCCCACACCTTCCCGCACACGCCGCTGTTCGCCTCGGATCGCTTTAAGGGTAAGAGCAGCCGCGGTATCTACGGCGATGTCGTCGAGGAACTCGACTGGAGCGTCGGCGAGATTTTCAAGGCGCTCAAGCAACAGGGCGTCGCCGACAACACCCTCGTCGTCTTCACCAGCGATAACGGACCTTGGCTGCTGATGGGCACCGAGACCGGCGGCAGCGCTGGCCTGCTGCGCGACGGCAAGGGCAGCACCTGGGAAGGTGGCATGCGTGTACCCGGCATCTTCTGGATGCCAGGCAAGATCAAGCCCACCGTCGAGCGCAACGTCGCGTCGACCCTCGACCTCTTCCCCACCCTCATACGGTTGGCCGGCGGCACGATGCCCTCGGATCGTCCGATGGACGGCGTCGACCTGTCCGGCCTGCTCTTCAAAGGTGAAGCCATCGAGCGCGAAGTCTTCTGTTACTATCGCGGCGAGCAGCTCTATGCCGCGCGCCTCGGCGCCTGGAAACTGCACCTCATCACCCAGGCTGGTTATGGCGAGAAGCCCGTCACCCACGAGAAACCTTTGCTCTATAATCTGGAAGTCGACCCGTCCGAGAATCACGAGATCTCCGCCGAGCATCCCGACGTCGTCGCCCGCCTCCAGGCCGCCATCGCGAAGCATCGCGCCACCGTGACCCCGGTCCGCAGCCAGCTGATCGACGTCGTCGCCAAGTAAACGTTCGTCCTTCCCTCGGGGCCGTTTTCGCCCTATCTCTATCGTACGGGCCTATAGCTCAACGGTTAGAGCACGGAACTCATAATTCCTTGGTTCTGGGTTCAAATCCCGGTGGGCCCACCAACTTTCCCCCTCTGTCAGTGTGTGCCGATAACAACCC
>CAINSX010000010.1 GCA_903853185.1 uncultured Opitutia bacterium | reverse complement strand
TTCCCTTACACCCCTGTCCTTACCTGACACCCCCATGCGTTCCCTCACCCGTCTCCTGAGCGTGCTTGCCCTCCTGGCCGCCGCCGTCCCCGCCGCCTTCGGCCATACCGCCGGAGAAGAAATGGCCAAGTCCGCCAACGCCTTCCTCGGCTCGCTCAATGAGACCCAGCGTGCCAAGGCGACCTTTGGTTTCGAAGATGCCGAGCGTACGCACTGGATCTTCGTTCCGGCCGTCCGCCTCGGTCTGCCGATCAAGGAAATGAATCCCGGCCAGCGCCACTTCGCCCAGGCCCTCCTCTCCGTCTCCCTCAGCCAGCGCGGCCACATGAAGGTCGAGTCCGTCATGGCCCTCGAGTACCTCCTCTTCCTCATCGAAGAAGGCAAGGGCGCCAATAAGCGCGATGCTGAGAACTACTTCGTGTCGATCTTCGGTAAGCCTGACGCGCACGGCACCTGGGGCTTCCGCTGGGAAGGCCACCACTGCTCGCAAAACTTCACGATCGTCGACGGCGTGCTCGTCAGCTCGACGCCTTCCTTCCTCGGCACCAACCCGGGCCAGGTGAAGTCTGACACCACCCACGTCGGCGACACGATGCCCGGCCTCGTCGGCTTCGAACTCCTCGAGACCGAAGACGCAACCGGCCGCGCCCTCGCCAAGTCCCTCACCGAGGAACAGCGCAAGACCGGCTTCATCCCGGGCAAGACCCCGCAGGACGTCATCACCGGCAATAAGCCGAAGGCCGATGGTATCATCAAGCACAAGGGCATCGCCTTCTCCGCCCTTACCGCCGAGCAGAAGAAACTGGCTGGTACGATCATCGCCGAATACGTCGGTCGCGCCCGCTCCGACTTTGCCGTGCAGGAAATGGTGGCCATCACCAAGACCCCGGAAGACCAGCTCTTCTTCGGCTACAACGGCGGCACGGAAGCCGGCGAGCCCCACTACTACAGCATCCAGGGCCCGACCTTCCTCCTCGAGTTCGCCAACTTCCAGAACGGCGCCAACCACGTCCACGCCTCCTGGCGCGACCTGAAGAAGGACTTCGGTTACGACCCGCTCGCCGAGCACGCCAAGACCCACAAGTAAGCCCGAGTTAAGGCCGAAAACAAAACCCCGGGCCACCGGGGTTTTTTATTGGGCGACCTGAAGGTCGCCCGGGGATCCGCTGGCATGGTGAACTGCTGCGAAGCCTTGGGTAGGGACGGCTCTCCGAGCCGTCCGTTCGCGGACGGAGTCATGAACCTCGGGCGGGTCAACGGCGGGCTCGGAGAGCCCGCCCTACCAGAGACATCACGCTCAAAGGCGAACCGGAGACCGGATAATTAGCTGGGGTACACATTTTCAGGTCTCGGGTCTCGGCAATCGGGGATCCGGCACGGGTGAGAAGGTTCGGGTTCGGGACCCGGGACCTGAACCTGCACCTGCACCTGAAGACCTGAACCAGAAACCCGAGGGCCGAGACCTGTGACCCGAAATACTTCCAACCGCTTACCGCTAAATCCTTACTTAACCATCTTCTGCCAACCTGCCAT
>CAINSX010000009.1 GCA_903853185.1 uncultured Opitutia bacterium | reverse complement strand
GGAGGAGTTGAGTAAAGCGTGGCAGAGCGCGGCCAATGGCGCTTGGGCGGCCTTGGCTTCGGGGGCGGCGGCCTTAGCTTCACCGATGGCTAGGTCACGGCCTTTACCAGAAGAGTCGCGCATCGTGCCCGTCTTGGTCTCGAAGCGCCAGAAGCCGAGGGCGCTCGGTTTGACGTCCTCGTTGGAGTAGAGCAGTCCTTGGTCGTCGAGTGCGCCGGCGCTTAGGCGGACCTCGTCGAGCACGCCATGGAAGGAGCTTTCGCGGTCGGCGCCCTTGCCGCCGAGCTGGATCGGTTGGCTTGCGGTGCGCACGGCGCTGAGGCTGGTGGCCACGCGGTCGTGCAGCAGGGGCTCGTCGTCGTTCGCGAGGTCCTTGAGCGTGAAGGTCACTTCGCCCGGGCCATTCTTGTCCGCATAGCGGACGGCGGCCGCGACGTAGTAGGGCTTGTTCATCTCGATGCGCAGGTTCGAGAACTGGACGGCTTCGCCGAAAGTGCCGCCGAGGAGAGGGCCGTGCGCTTGGAGTACGAGCACGCGCGGGGCGCGGCGTGATTTCTGGCCGGTCACGCCGAACTGCCAGTAGCCTTCTTTACCGTTGCCGACCTGGGCGGCGATGACGCGCACGGAGCCGGCTTCGCTCACCGTGCGGGGAACGATGACGGCCTCGATGGTGAACCCTTGGGCGAAGTCGGCGTCGGTCGCGCCACGGGCGACGAACGGCTTGCGGTGGCCGGCGTCCATGTGGGCGCCCTGGCCGTCGCGGAACGGGACTTTCTCGGGCAGGAAATCGTTGGCGATGGCCGCGGTCACCGTGGCCGAATTCTTCTGCGAGCGGACTTCCTTCAGGAAGGTCGCGGCCCGGCCGACCTCGGTCGCGGTGGGCGTGCGGGCGAAGAGTACTTGGTAGAGACGGCGAACCTGGGCGGCTTCGTCGTCAGGGATTTCCTTGGCGATACGTGTGGCGAGGATTTCGCCCCGCTTGAGCATGAACGGACTATTGAGCAGGAGCAGCGATTGGATCGGCGTCGTGGTGACGTCGCGGGACGAGGCGCTGCTGAACCACTGCGGCGCGTCAAAGACGTCGGCCAGCGGGTCGCGGTTGTTGCGCATGATGCGCGTGAAGATGCTGCGCACGGGTTCGCCGTAGACGACGCTCGGGCCGGCCTGCTTGTCGGTCTTCAGGTCGCCGCACGCGGCGAACACGGCATCGCGGATCTGTTCCGACTCCAGGCGCTGGGGTTGGAATCTCCAGAGCAGGGCGTTCTGCGGGTCCTTGAGCTGACCATCCTTAGGCGAAGGGTGCTGCGAGGAGCGTCGATAGGCGGCGCTCGTCAGGATGAGCCGGTGCATGGCCTTCTGGTCCCAGCCTTTCGCCATGAACTCAGCTGAGAGCCAATCGAGTAACTCAGGGTGGGAGGGCGGTTCGCCGAGGCGGCCGAAGTCGCTCGCGTAAGGTGCCAGTCCGCGGCGGAAGTTGAGCTGCCAGAGGCGGTTCATCGCGAGACGGGCGGTGAACGGGTTCGACTTCTCGGTCAGCCAGCGGGCGAGCACGGTGCGGCGGCCGGTCGTGGTGCCGTCGGCGGCCGGCGTGATGGCGGCCGGTTCGGCGGGGTAGTTGGCGCTGAGGACGGTGAGGAAGGCCGGCGGGACGATGGTGTTCTTCTTGGGAATTACTGCATCGACGCCTTGCGCACCGGTCTCACGGACGGTGAGCACAAAGGGCGGTTCTTCCGGCTTCTGCTTGTCGTGCTCGGCCAGTTGGCGCTTCAGGTCGGCATGCTTCACG
>CAINSX010000008.1 GCA_903853185.1 uncultured Opitutia bacterium | reverse complement strand
GATATCTTCATCACCCGCGCGAAGACGCGCGAGGCCGTGCTCCAGGTCGAGCTCGCCGCCTTGCAGCAGATGCTGCCGCGCCTGAAGCGCCTCTGGTCCCACCTCGACCGCCAGCGCGGCGGCGGCACCATGCAGCGCGACGCCGGCGAGACGCAGCTGGAAATGGACCAGCGCAAGATCCGTGACAAGATCGCCAAGGTCCGCCGCGACCTCGCGGAAGTCGTCGCCCAGCGCGCCACGCAACGCAAGCAGCGCAAACGCGTCCCCCTCCCGACCTTCTCGATTGTCGGCTACACCAACGCCGGCAAATCCTCGCTCCTCAACAAGCTCACCGGCTCCGAGGTGCTCGCGGCGAATAAGCTTTTCGCGACGCTCGACCCGACCACGCGCCGCCTCGCCCTGCCCTCCGGCCGCGCCTTGCTGCTGACGGACACCGTCGGCTTCGTGCGCCGCTTGCCGCACCGCCTCGTCGAAGCCTTCAAGGCCACGCTCGAAGAAGCCGTGCAGGCGGACTTCCTCATCCACGTCATCGACCTCGGTTCGCCCGAGCGCGATAAGCACGCTGAGACCACCCTGCAGGTCCTAACCGAAATCGGCGCGGGCGACCGACCCGTGATCACCGTGCTCAACAAAGCCGACCTCTGCGACGAGGTCGAACGCGCCCAAGCCTTGGCCGCCTATCCCGACGCCAAGTTGGTCAGCACCAAGACCGGGGAAGGCCTCCCCGCCCTCCTCCAGCGCCTCGAGGAATGCGCCGCCAGCCGGGATGAGCACATGACCCTACTCATCCCCCACGACCAGTACGCTATGCTCTCCAAGCTGCACGCGGGGGCCACGATCCTCAATTCCAAGGCCCTTCCTGAAGGAACCCGGGTCGAAGTCTACGTCCCCACCCGCCTGCAGGAGACCTGCCGGGCCTGGGCGATCAAGGAGTAGGTCATTTTTTGCTCCCCAAGGAGGCAACTTTCGGCTTTTAGTGGTGTTACCTTAACACACCCATGCGCACCCTCGCCCTCCTCACCCTCCTCGCCGCCTCCTCGGCTTTCGCCGCCACCGACGCCGATCGCGAAAAGGCCTTCAAGGCTGACATCGCCCCGATCCTCGAAAAGAGCTGCATCGGTTGCCACGGTAAGGACAAGGCCAAGAAGCCCAAGGGCGGCTTCGATGCCACCTCCTTCGCCACCGTCGTCAAGGGCGGCAAGGAAGCCGGCGCCGGCATCACCTGGGGCGACGCCGCCAAGAGCTCCCTCTACAAGTCCGCTGAACTCGGCATCTCCAGCCCCGAGGACGACCTCGCCATGCCCCCGAAGAAGGCCAAGGAGCGCCACCCCCTCACCAAGGAGCAGCTCGAGAAGGTCAAGGCCTTCATCGAAAAGAACAAGTAAGCCTCACGGCTCACTGACGAAAAGCCCGCGGCAACCCGCGGGCTTTTTTTGTGTCTAATATACTGGGGACTTACGCGGTCGCTTGCGTTTGACCCCACCGCCGCCCAACCCCATAAACATAGAACCCCTTTCCCGCCCAATGACGCCTCTCCATCGCATCGAAGAACGCCTGCACGCGCTGACCTTCCGCCAGGCCCTCGCCTTGGTCGCCGGCGCGAACCTCTTCCTGGTCGCCCTGGCGCTCGCGCTGCCGGCCGACGGCGAGATGCGCGGCCCAGCGCTGCTCTCGATCCTTGGTAACTTCCACATCCTCGCGCTGCACATCCCGTCCGCCGTGCTGCTCGTCGTGCCGCTGTTCGAGTTCTTCGAACGCCATGAGCAGGCCACCACGACCGTCCGCCGCCTGTCCGTCTTCTCCGCCGCCGGCACCTGGGCCGCCGTCCTTTGCGGCATCCTGCACGCCCACTACAACGGATTCGCGGGCGACGCCGTCCAGCTGCATCTCTGGGGCGGCATCGCGGCCTCCGCCTTCGCCGGCCTCGCCAGTCTCCTGCTCGCCAAGGAATTCCGCGTGCGCCTCGCCGCCCAAGTCCTCGCCATCGGCGTCATGGGCTTCGCGGCCCACATCGGCGGCGAACTCGTCCACGAGGAAGGCTTCCCCTTCAAGCCGAACAAGAAGGTCGTTGCCGAATCAAGGAAGGAAGAGACTCCTCGCGTCGTCACCACCAGCCAGAAACGTGATGATTATACGCAGGTCGTCCGCCCGATCCTCGAGGCGCACTGCGTCTCCTGCCACGGCGCCAAGAAGGTGAAGGGCAAGCTCCGCATGGATTCGCTCGAGGCCCTCAAGAAAGGCGGCTCGGAAGGCTCCGCCTTCGTGCAAGGCGACCTAAAGAAGAGCCCGATGCACGCCCGCATCTCGCTCGACCCGAAGGATGAAGACTTCATGCCGCCCAAGGATGAAAAGCCGCTGACCAAAGAACAGGTGCAGGCCATCGGCTTCTGGATCGAAGGTAAGCCGATTCCTGACGACATCGCCAAGGCCGCGCTGGCAGCAAACAATCCAGCCAAGAAGTAAGCCCGTGCGCGCCCTTCTGCTCTTCTCTTCGGCTGTGCTTATCGCCGCCACGCCTTTCACGCCGAAGAAGCCCGAGCCGGCCAAGCCACTCACCGCCGCCCAGAAGGCCGATTTCACCAAGGTGATCCAGCCGATGTTCGACGCGCACTGCATCTCGTGCCACGGCCCGAAGAAAGAAAAGGGCAAGCTGCGCCTCGACACCCTCGAACTCACCCTCAAAGGCGGCAAGAACCCGACCTTCGTCCTCGGCAAGCCCGACAGCAGCATGCTGCTCTCCCGCGTCTTCCTCGACCGCACCGCCGGCGACGTCATGCCTCCCAAGGCCGAGAAGCCGATGACCGAGAAGCAGAAGGAGGCCCTCTACGCCTTCGTGGAAGGCCAGCCCATCCCGGACGAGCTCGCCAAGGCCGCCTTGGCCGACACGAAAACGGCCCTAGCGGCCGCCAAGACCGCCGCCGCCGACGCCAAGGCCGCCCCGAAGGCCAAGAAGTAAGTTTTTCTTTTGCCCACCTCCCTCCCCCCGCCCTTTATCCCAGACACCCCAATGAAACTCCGCTCCCTCCTCGCGCTGGCGCTCCTCGCCGGCCTGACCACCACGCTCTCGGCCGAGCAGAAGCCCCTCCGCGTCCTCGTCGTCGCCGGCGGCTGCTGCCACGACTACGCCAACCAGAAGGACATCCTGAAGAAGGGCATCGAGGCCCGCCTCAACGCCACTGTCGAAGTCGCCTACGTCGACATCAAAGCCAAGGACTTCAAGGGCAAGCCCACCCAGCCGGTCTTCGAGATCTACAAGAATGCTGATTGGGCCAAGAACTTCGACGTGGTCATCCACGACGAGTGCGCCGCCGATATCACCGACCAGACCTACGTCGCGAACATCGTCAACGCCCACCGCAACGGCCTCCCGGGCGTGAACCTTCACTGCGCCATGCACAGCTACCGCTGGGGCAAGTTCCAGGAACCCGTCAAGGCCGGCGCCGATAACGCCAGCTGGTACGAGATGCTCGGCCTCCAGTCCACCGGCCACGGCCCGCAGCAGCCCATCGCCATCGCCTTCTCCGATAAGGAAAATCCGATCGTGAAGGGCTTCGCCGACTGGACCACCGTCAACGAAGAACTCTACAACAACGTCCAGGTCCTCACCGGCAAGGGTCTCGCCAACGGCACCCAGAAGGTCCCGGAAAAGAAGGACAAGGCCGGCAAGGTCGTCACCCCGGCCAAGGAAGTCACCAGCATCGTCGTCTGGACCAATGAGTTCGGCCCGAAGAAGACCCGCATCTTCAGCACCACGATCGGCCATAACAACGCCACCGTCGAAGACGCCCGCTACCTCGACCTCGTCACCCG
>CAINSX010000007.1 GCA_903853185.1 uncultured Opitutia bacterium | reverse complement strand
CGCACAGGCCGCCGTCAAGCAGGCCGGCAAGAAGGCCGCTGAACCCGTCATCAAGGTCGTCGCCCCGCCCGCGGCCCCGATCGCCGCGCTAGGCAATCGCACTCCCATTTGGCATGAGTGGCCCGACAAGGACGGCCAGAAACTCGACGCCCGTTTCTGCGGTCTCGCCGGCGAGTATATCACCCTACAGGCGCGCGATGGCCGCACGTTCCATTTCAAGCTCGAGATGCTTGCCGCCGAAGATGTCGATTTCGCCAAGAGCTGCGTCGAGCGCAACCGTTCGAATAGCTTCAGTCCGGCCGTGATCGCCTCGGCCGCAGCCGACATCGACCGCCTCGTGGGCGTCGTCCTGACTGCCAACAAACAGTCGCTCAATGCACCGGCCACCGACGAGCAGTTTCTGCGCCGCGTCTATCTCGACGCTGCCGGCCGCGTGCCGACGGCCAAGGAAGCGTCCACCTTCTTGGGTAGCAACGCACCGGACAAGCGCGCCAAGCTGATCGACGAGCTCGTCTTCTCGCCGAGCTACACCATGCAGATGTTCAACTGGATGGCGGACCTCCTCCGCGTGAAGGACACCTTCGCCAAGGGCGTGCCGGCCTTCACCTTCGAGGACTGGCTCAAGGCCCGCCTCGCCGCGGACACCCCGTGGGACAAACTCGTCTCCGAGATGATCACCGCCGACGGCCGCCTATGCGACAACGGCGCAACTGGCTTCATGCTCTTCGACGCCGAGATGCCGTTGGACGGCGTCTCGAACCTCATGACCACTTTCCTGGGTACCAACATGGCGTGTGCCCAGTGTCATGACCATCCCTTGGCCGAATGGAAACAGCGCGACTTCTATCAGATGGCCGCTTTCTTCGGCGCTACCGACGGCAAGGACGAAGCCATCCTCGGGGCTATCAATCGCGTGTCCAAGGGCGACGCCGCCCTTCCGAAGGCCGCCGTCAAGAAAATCGCCGACATGAACGCGTTCCGGATGGAAGACACCGACAAGCAGAAGCTCACCTTCCCGAAGGACTACAAGTATAAGGACGCCAAGGCCGGCGCCCCGGTTTCGCCGGCGCTGATCTCGTGGAGCAAGACCGACAAGTCCTTACCAATCTATAACGTCAACACCAAGTCCCCTTCCCAGTTGCGCGACGAGTTCGCCCGCTGGCTGACGAGCCCGCAGAATCCGCGCTTCGCGACCAATATCGCCAACCGCATCTGGAAGAAGGCCTTCGGACTCGGCGTGATCGAGCCGGTCAACGACATCGATGACCTCGCCCAGGCGAGCAGTCCCGAGCTCATGGCCCACCTGACCCTTGTCATGAAGGCCGCCAAGTTCGACCTCCGGGAAGTCCAGCGCGTCATCTACAATTCCAAGACCTACCAGGCTTCGGCCAGCGCCACGCCCGACCTCGGCAAGGCCAAGTATCTCTTCAACGGTCCGCTCGTCCGTCGCCTCAGCGCCGAACAGGTGTGGGACAGCCTGATCGTCACCGCGGTCGGTACCTATGCGGACAACGTCCTGCTCCGTCGCGGAGAGGACCTCAAGGCCATGGCGTTGCCGGCCGGCAAAGTCACCTTGGCCGAAGTGAAGAACGCCGTGGAACGGAGCAAGAAGGCTTTTGCTGGCGGCGGCAAGGCGGCCGGAGGCAAGAAAGCAGCCGGCGGATCTTCGCTCGGATTGGCCAACGGATATGAAGGCGACAAGCCCATCAGCCGCTTCTCTATGATGCTGGCCCGGGCGAGCGAACT
>CAINSX010000006.1 GCA_903853185.1 uncultured Opitutia bacterium | reverse complement strand
CTGGGCGGACTTGTCGAAGGCGGCGTCGAACGCGACCTTGTTGGTCGGGAAGGCGAGCTTCTTGACGTAAGCCGCGGATTCGGCGGCTCCGAAGAAGCGATCCATGCGGCCATCTTCCCACTCAACAGAGAGCGGGCCGGCGTAGCCGACGTCGTTGAGGGCGACGATGACGTCCTCGAACTTGATGTCGCCGCGGCCGACGGAGCGGAAATCCCAGGCGCGACGAGGGTCGCAGAAATCCGTGTGGCCGCCGAACACGCCGACGGTGCCATCGCCGTGACCCCACCAGACGTCCTTCATGTGTGCGTGGTGGATCTGCTTGCCGAAGGTGCGGATGAACTTCACGTAGTCGACGCCCTGGTAACCAAGGTGGCTGGGGTCGTAATTAAAGCCGAAGCGCTTGTGGTTGCCGACGGCGTCGAGCGCGCGCTGGGCGGAGGCGATGTCGAAGGCGATCTCGGTCGGGTGCACTTCGAGGCCGAAGTAGACGTCGTTCTTTTCGAAGACCTCGAGGATGGGCTTCCAGCGCTTGGCGAAGTCGTCGTAACCCTTCTGCAGGTAGGCCTGGTTGGTGGGCGGGAAGGCGTAGATCGCGTGCCAGATGGAGGAGCCGGTGAAACCGTTGACGACGGTCTTGCCGGAACCCTTCGGCTTGTTGGCCATGTACGCCTTGCCGGCGTCGAAGAATTTGCGGGCGGCCTGAGCGGTCAGGGCCATCTCGGCACACGCGCGCTGGCGGACGCCTTCGGGATTGCCGTCACCCCAGACGTGGGCCGGGAGGATGCACTGGTGGCGTTCGTCGATGTTGTCGCAGGTGGCCTGGCCGACGAGGTGGGCGGAGATCGCCCAGCAGCCGAGGTCGTGCTGCGCGAGGAGTTTCCAGATAGATTCGACGTAACCCGGCTCGTTGACGGCGCGAACGACATCGAAGTGATCGCCCCAACAGGCGAGCTCAACGCCTTCGTAGCCCATGGCTTTAACCTTGGGGAGAAGCTCGGCGATTTTAAGGTCGGCCCACTGGCCGGTGAAGAGGGTAACAGGGCGCTGTGACATGGTGAGTAGGGGTGAGTCCCCACTGTCAGCCAATCACCCCACTTTGTTCAAGTGGGCAATGCTCACAGACGCCAATTTATGCCTTACGCGACAGCGATTGGCCCAGTTCGGCCTCCAGCTTGTCGTAGGCCGCCCGGAGGGCCGGGTTCGGCTGCACGACACCTGGGGCCGGGGCGCAGAAAACAGGCTCTAGATCGGCCATCTTGGCCCCGCAAGCCCCCTCGGCGGCACGCAGGGCGGCCCCTAGGGCGGCGGAGTCGGAGACGGCCAGACGAAGCACCGGGGCGCCGAAGACGTCGGCAAAGATTTTGGCCACGGAAGGATTCTCGGAGGCACCGCCCGTCAGCAGCAGTTGTGTGGTCGGGGTGCCGACCCAGCGGCTGTGATAACGGAGGCTGAGCGCCTGGCCTTCGACAGCGGCGCGTGGAAGCGAAGCCTTGGTGGTGGCAACTCCGAGCGCAATGCGACCGGCGGGACGGCGCGGCGTGATCTCAGGCTCTTCCATCGGAAGCACGGCCGAGACAGCGGCAGGCGAAGCGTCGACGGCGGCAGAGAACGCAACCCAGTCGGCTTGACCGCATTCGCGACGGATGGCTTCGCGGGCGAGCGAACCGTTACGGACGCAGACGAGGCTCATGCTGCCGCCCATCGGATTACCGAAGGCGTGACCGAGACCGGCAGAGTCGGTGCGGATGCCTTCGATGGCGGCGAAGAGCGTGTCGCTCGTGCCGAGGCTGATGACGACCTTGCCGGGCTTCGAAGCCCCCATGCCGACGAGGCTGGAAGGATTGTCACCGGTGCCGATGACGACCTGACACTTCGGCGAGAAGCCGTATCGGGCGACGAAGTAAGCGGAGATGCCGCCGGCCACGGTCGAACCAGGACGGACCGGCGGAAGCTTCGCGGCGAGATCGGGCGCGGTCGCGGCGAGCGCGGCCGGAGCCCAGTCACCCTTACGGATATCCATCAGGTTCATACCGGCGCCATCACCGGTGTCGATGGCGGCATCCTTGCCAGCAAGCACGGAGGCGAAGAAGGAAGAGACCAGATGAACGCGCTTAGTCTTCGCCCAGGCAGCGGGCTCGTGCTTGGCGAAGCGGCGGATCTGCGGGCCGGTGAAACGCTGGGTGGCGACGGAGCCAGTACGATCGCAGACAGCCTGGTCGCCACCGAGGGCGGCGGCAATCTCAGCGCATTCGACCGACGTGGACGAATCCATCCAGATCGGCGAGGAGCGACGGGAGAGAACTGGCGAGGTCTTCGCGGAGAGCGACGTCGCGCGATTACCATCGGCGAGCGCGGCTTCATAGCCGGCGGCGAGATAGACACTACCGTGCTGCTGGCCGGAGACGGAGACCGCGTCGACCAGCGAGAGGTCGGTAAGTTTGGAGAGGCGGTCGAG
>CAINSX010000005.1 GCA_903853185.1 uncultured Opitutia bacterium | reverse complement strand
GGCGATGTCGGTCGTGAGGGGGCCGAGCGTGTAGAACGGCGCCTCGTGGCACCACTCGAGCTGCTTGTCCATGTTCTCCTTGATCATGTGCATCGGCACGTGGCCGGGGCCTTCGTTCATGACCTGCACGCCACGATCCCAGGCGCGGGTGGTGAGTTCGCCCTGCGTCTTCAGTTCGGCGAACTGGGCGTCGTCATTGGCATCGGCAATCGAACCGGGACGGAGGCCGTCGCCGATCGAGAAGCTGACGTCATAGGCGGCCATGATGTCGCAGATGTCGTCCCAATGCGTGTAGAGGAAGTTCTCCTTATGGTGCGAGAGGCACCACTTGGCCATGATCGAGCCGCCGCGGGAGACGATGCCGGTCACGCGACGGGCGGTCATCGGGATGTAGGCCAGGCGCACGCCGGCGTGGATCGTGAAGTAATCGACGCCCTGCTCGGCCTGCTCGATGAGCGTGTCGCGGAAAATCTCCCAGGTCAGGTCTTCGGCGCGGCCGTTGACCTTCTCGAGGGCCTGGTAGATCGGCACGGTACCGACCGGGACCGGGCAGTTGCGCAGGATCCACTCGCGGGTCTGGTGGATGTTCTTGCCCGTGGAAAGATCCATGAGCGTGTCGCCTCCCCACTTGATGGACCAGCGCATCTTCTCGACCTCTTCCTCGATGGACGAAGCCACGGCGGAGTTGCCGATGTTGGTGTTGATCTTCACCAGGAAGTTACGGCCGATAATCATCGGCTCGAGCTCGGGGTGATTGATATTGGCCGGAATGATGGCGCGGCCGCGGGCGACCTCGGAACGGACGAACTCGGGGGTGATGACCTTCGGGATGGCGGCGCCGAAGGACTCACCCTTGTGCTGGAAGGTCAGGTCGTGGCGACGGGACGATTCTGGCTGGTCGGTCGCGAGGCGCATATTCTCGCGGATCGCGATATACTCCATCTCCGGGGTGATGATGCCCTGCTTGGCGTAAGCCAGCTGGGTCGGGCGCTGCCCGGGCTTACCCTTATAGACCTTACGATCGGCACGGTCGAACTGGACGAGGCGGTTACGCGAGGTCGCGCGCTGGGCGGTCTCGGCGTGCTTCCAAGAAAGGTAACCATCGTCTTCGGGCTTCAGCTCACGACCAGGAACCGCTTCCACGTCAGCGCGTTCAAGAATCCACGCGGCGCGGATGGCTGGGAGGCCCTTCTCGACGTCGCCATGGAAGGCCGGATCGCCCCAGGGTCCGGAGGTATCGTAGATGCGCACCGGTTCATTGGCCGACTTCGCGCCATCGGGGCGGGAGGTATCGGCCAGCTTCACCTCGCGCATCGGCACAAGGACGTCAGGGCGTGAGCCCGGCACGTAAACACGCGTCGAGTTCGGGAAGGTGGTAGGCTTGTTGTCGGAGACCATGGGAAAAGGAGTAAAGTTGAATGGTGGATGGGTTGATCCAAAGAAAAGGCTGTCCGCGCGGACCTGAGAGGAACGCGGAAACGGGGATGGAGTTGGCTGCACAATCCGCTTCCTACGGCGCCGAGGCGCATCAGGTACGAGGGTTCGAGGCCAAGCCTCATCTCAGTCCGGTCGCGGACTCCCCTGGGAAAGACTAGGAAGGAACGTCCTCATGAAGGTGGAAAGTCCCCAAGTAGCAAGTGGCAACCCCTACCCTAGGCGCAGGTATCCCACCAAAAGGAAGGGCCCGACACACGTCGGGCCCCGGTTGCATCATTGATAACCGAAAATTAGCGATTCATTGACAGCTGGGCGCGGAGATACTCGACCGTGCGGCGCACGTTGGCATCCACTTCCATCTGATTCACGACCGTCTTGCGGGCGTGAATGACCGTACCGTGGTCGCGACCGCCGAAAGCCTGGCCGATCGACACGAGGGACATGCCGGTGAGCTGGGTGGCAAGGTACATGGCGACCTGACGGGGGAAAGCGATATTCTGCATGCGGCGCTTGGACGTCATGTCCGACATCTGGATGCGGTAGTGCTCGGCGACCTTACGCTGGATGACTTCGGCCGTGAGCGTGTGGCTGGCTTCCTCGACGAGGATGTCATGGAGCAGCTTCTCGACCTGGGCGAGCTCGAGAGGCTTACGGGTCATACCAGTCAGGCCGACGATACGGGTGACGGCGCCTTCGAGGTTACGGACGTTGCGAGCGATGCGGGAGGCGATGAACTCAGCGATTTCGGGCTGGAGGTCGAGGCCACGGGCGGCGGCCTTCTTACGAAGGATCGCGATGCGGGTCTCGAGGCCGGGGGCCTGAATGGAAGCGACCATGCCCCACTGGAAGCGGGAGACGAGACGTTCCTGGAGCTTGGCGATCTCGGAAGCCGGACGGTCGCTCGTGAGGACCACCTGCTTATGATTGTTATGCAGCTCGTTGAAGGTGTGGAAGAACTCGTCCTGCGTGGACTCCTTGCCGGCGAGAAAATGAATATCGTCGATCAGAAGCAGGTCGAGCTCGCGGTAACGGCGACGGAACGCGGCGACGCTGCCAGTCTGGAGAGCCTGGATGAAATCGTTGGTGAAGGTCTCGGACGAGATGTAGGCGATGCGGGCCTGCGGGTTGGCGGCGTAAACCGAGTGGGCGATCGCGTGCATCAGGTGGGTCTTGCCGAGACCGGTCGGACCATGGATGAAGAGCGGGTTGTAGTAGTGGCCGGGTTCCTTGGCGACGGCAAGCGAAGCGCCATGGGCCATCTCGTTTTCCGGACCGACGATGAAATTATCGAACGTGTTGGTCGCCTTGATCGCCGGAGCCGGCGAAGCGGTGGCGGCGGACTGACGCGAAGCGCGTGCGACCGGAGCAGGAGCCGGAGCAGCGTCGCGCGAAGCGTCGATCGAAGCGGTCAGACGGAAATCCATGTTACGACCGGCGACGAGCGTGAGCTGACGACGCAGCACTTCGGCGTAGTTGCTGTTCACCCAGGCTTCAGTGAGAACCGACGGAGCTTCTAGGACGAGGACTTTGCCTTCGATGATGCTCAGGGGCTGCAGAGAAGAGATCCAGGTTTCGAAGTCGGCGCGAGGAAGGGTGTTACGGAGTTCGCTTTTTGCGGTCTCCCAAAGGGATAGGTGGCTGACGGAAGGGGACATGAGAAAGGGGGAGGGTTGAGAAAGGTTGTTCACAGGCTCTTTGGAAGCCCGAAAGTGAGGTATTTTTGTAAAAGGGGTGTTAATGAAACGACCTTAAGGTTTGAACGGCTTCCGTGCCAAGTAGGTGGCCGATAACGGTTGCCTTGTAAGTCGTTGATGAGTGGTTGTTTAAGACGTTAAAAATTGGTTTCCACCGTTTAGTGTCCGGCGGAGGGGCCGGGGTCGATCCACGGGGGGCGAATCGGATGGCATTTGTGAACGCGCGGTGACGAGGGACAAGAGCAAGCCCTGCACAGGTTATTAACAGGACCCCTGTAGATAAGAAAGTGAGGTTTCTGTTGCACGTCCGTCACACCTTCACCGTCGCCTTGCGAATAGGGGTTTTAATTCACTTCACCGATTCTGCGAGGTGCTCATCACGCAGCCGTCGCAGGTCGTCCAAGGTCAGGCAGTGGCGGAGCCGGTCGCGCAGTTTACGCGAACCAGGCAGCCCATGGGTCAACGGATGCATGCGGTCGAGCATCCAGCGCACATCGCGTGTGCCCAGACGCGAGGCATGCACCTCAATCGTCAGCTCGGCCAAGCGAATCATGCAATCCCAGCGCTGTTGCATGCCGATTTCAGCGGCGGCCCCTTCCCTGCCCTCCATCGCAGCCTTGATCTGCGCGAAAACCCAAGGATTACCTAGCGCGGCTCGGCCGATCATCAGCCCAGAGACCCCGGATTCAGCGCGGCGACGCAGCGCTGAGGCCCCGTCCTTCACGTCACCGTTGCCGACCACCGGGATATCCACCGCGGCGGCGACCTTTCCGATCCAGCCCCAATGGGCTTCCCCTGAGTACCCTTGTTCCTTGGTACGGCCATGGACCGCCAAGGCCTCGACGCCGAGTTCCTGCAAGCGACCAGCGACTTCCACGGCCACGATGGTCGAGTGGTCCCAACCGAGGCGCATCTTGGCCGTCAGGGGCAGATCCGGAATCGCATCCTTCACGGCCTTCACGAGGTCATAGAGCAAAGGTGTGCAGCGCAGGAGCCCTGAGCCGGCGTTCTGTTCGATGACCTTATGCGCCGGGCAGCCGAAATTGAGATCGAGGAAGTCCGGCTTCATGCGGTCGCACACCAGACGAGCGGCCTTGGCCATCGATGCGGGGGTGGCGCCGAAAATCTGGACGCCCATCGGACGCTGGGCTTCGGTGAAATCGACCATCTCCCAGGCTTTGACGTTATCCCGGATGAGCGCTTCGGACTGCACGAACTCCGTGACCATCACGTCGGCGCCCTGCTCCTTACACACCTGGCGGAAGGCCACGTCGGTGTGACGGGCCATCGGCGCGAGGTAGAGCGGGAACTTACCCGGGCCGAACCACGGCAGACGGGGCGCGACCTTGCTCACGGGCGTCCGTCCTTCTTCTTCAAGGCCGCCTTAAGCTCACGCCAGCGTGCGAGTCGCTCGGCGACCTGCGGCTCGGCGCCCGCGTCGCCGGGATGATAAAGCGAAAGCGGACGGCTGAGGTATTCCTGTCCGCTGATGGCTTCGGGATAATCGTGGCTGTAGCGATAGGTGCCGCCATTACCGAGGCTCTTGTTCACGCTGTTGTGCGCATCCTTGAGGTGGAGCGGCACTTCCTGGCGCGGCATATTGCGCACGGCGTCCTTGGCCTCGGAGATCGCGACAGTCGTGCTATTGCTCTTGGGCGAGAGCGCCAAGAAGAGCGTCGCATGAGCCAAGGCGTATTCGCACTCGGGCATGCCGACCATCTCACAGGCCTGAAAGGCTGCGGTGGCGATGCCCAGCGCACGGGAATCCGCCAAGCCAACATCCTCGGAAGCGCAGATGACGAGACGACGGGCGATGAAGCGGGGCTCCTCCCCTCCTTCGAGCATCAGGAAGAGCCAGTAGAGGGCGGCATCAGGGTCTCCACCGCGGACAGATTTGATGAAGGCCGAAGCAGTATCGTAATGATCGTCCCCGCCGTCGTCATAACGGATGCGACGCTCGCGGGCGAAGGAGGCCACGGCCTCGTCCGTCACGGTGCCGAGGGCCGGCGCGGATAGCACCAAGGTCTCGAGGCAGTTTAACGCGCGACGCAGGTCACCCGAGGCCATCTCGGCGACCTGCTGGAGCACCTTCTCGGAAGCCTTGATGCCGAGCGCCCCCAGGCCGCGCTCCTTGTCGGCCAGCGATGTGCCAAGGAAAGTGGCGATCTCCGGAGGCGACAGCGGGTCGAGCCGAAAAAGATGACTGCGGCTCAGCAGCGCGGGGACGACGTAGAGACCGGGGTTATGCGTCGTGCAGCCGATGAGACGCACCACGCCTGCTTCGACGTCGGGCAGCAGCAGGTCCTGCTGGGCCTTGTTGAAGCGATGGATCTCATCGACGACCAGGACGGTCTTACGCGAAGGCTGGCGACGCGCATCCGCCAATATTTCGCGTAACTCGGGCGTGCCGGAGAGCACCGCATTGACGCGGACGACGAAGGATTGGGTCTCAGCGGCGATGACCTCGGCCAAGGTGGTCTTGCCGCAGCCGGGCGGACCATAGAACAGCAGCGAGCCGAAGTTATCGGCCTTAATCAGGCGCGGCAGCAACGCCTCAGGCCCGAGCAAGCCAGCATGGCCGACGACCTCCGAGAGGTTGCGTGGGCGCATGCGTGAAGCCAGCGGGCGACGGCGCTCCGGGATGGCATCGGGCACTCCCTGACCTAGGCCAGGCAGCGCGTCGTCCGACCCAAGGCGCCGTTCAGCCACGACTTACTTCTCTTCCGCGAAGGGCACCAGGTGACAATACGGCTTGGTGCCGCGCAGCTGGTAATGCTTCTGGTGATATTGCTCCGCCGGCCAGAACTTCGGAGCGGTCTCGATCTGGGTGGCGATCGGGCGGCTGAAGGCCTTAGCCAGGGTGAGGCCGACCTTCACGTCGTCGGCAACCTTCTTCTGTTCAGGAGAGTGGGTGAAGATGACCGAGCGATACTGGTCGCCGATGTCCGGCCCCTGGCGGTTGACCTGCGTCGGGTCGTGCATCTTGAAGAAATACTCGACCAGCGTGCGGTAGGTGACCTTGGCCGGATCGAAGGTCACCTCGATGACTTCGGCATGACCAGAAGTATGCGAGCAGACGTCCTCGTAGGTCGGGTTGTCAATCTTACCGCCGGCATAGCCGCTGACGGCCGAGATGACGCCGGGGATCTTGGCATATTGATATTCAACGCCCCAGAAGCAGCCGGCCCCGAAGGTGGCTTTCTCGAGTTTGGGAGGAGTGGTCATGGTCTTTTCGGTGGAAGGCTTCGGGTCGGCAGCAAGCAGGAGACCGCAGGCGGCGCAGGCGATGAAGCCGGACTTCAGGAGGGTGAGCAGCTTGTTCATGGCGGGACCGTCCTACATTGGACGATTCCTCGACCGAAGCAAGGTGGGACGACGCTCAGGAGACCACCCCGCGCAAGACCTCGGCCAAGGCTTCCGGCGGATGCGGATCACGGGTCAGGCCTCGCTCCGGGGTCAGGTAGAAGGTATCGATGGCGAAACCCTGCTCGGTCGCGATGTTGGCGAAGGTGATGGCATAGCCGGCCTCCCGGATGGCGCGGCCGACTCGGAACAGCAGACCCAAGCGGTCATTGCACTGGAGCTCAATGACCGTGCGCGTCAGGTCGACTTCATAGTAGACCTCGACCTTGGCGGCGAGCGGCACGAAGGCCTTGCGACGCGGAGCGGTCATGAGGGCGCGTTGCTCTTCGGCCGCAACGTCCTCCACGAGGTCGGTGCCTTCGAGCAACGATTTCGCTAAGGCAGCGGTGAAACGCTCTTTCGAGGCGACTTCCTTGCCTACCGGTAGCACGACCTTGAAGAAGTCGATGGCGACGTCGTCGTCGCGCGAGAAAGCGCGACAAGAGACGATGTTGATGCCGGCGACGGCAAAGGCGCCCGCCATGCGGCTGAAAAGACCGGCGCGATCCCAGGTGACAACCGTCACGAGAGACTGGCCAGAGCCGGCGTCGTCATGCCATTCGACGATCGGACGCAACGAGACCTCGGCGTCGGCCTCCGAGACCGAAGCGATAAGGCGATGGATCATGCGTAGGTGATGCGCGGCGTCCTCCGCTGCGGCATGCAGGTAATACCCCTGCGGCATGGTGGTGAAATGGGCTTCGATCTCGTCGGCAGGGACCTCCGAGCCAAGGATGGAAGCGGTGGCGGCCCGCAGGGCGGACACAATGGCCCCATGGTCATGCTCCGCCTCACCCGCGAGCTTGGCGAGAGTCCGTCGATAGAGCGACCAATGCTGGCCGTCCTTGAAATCGGTCCAAAGATCCGGCGAGGTGGCGCGCGCGTCGCAACGCGTATGCACGAAGAGGCTGCGCAGGACCTGCTCGTCGCCCATCAGCCGGGCGAAGCGGTCGATATTGGCAGGGTCGTCGATGTCGTGGCGCTGCCAGTAGAGACCCATCACGAGGTGATGACGGATGACGCCGGCGGCGATTTCGCGCTCACGCGCATCGAAGCCGAGGCGCTCAAGGACCTTATCGGCAATGGGCACGCCTCGTTCCGCATGGCCCTCGATGCCGCCGGACTTGGCGATGTCATGAAGGAAGAGGATCGCGAAGAGAAGCGAAGGGGCCTCGGAGCCGAGGACGACGGCGCGATAGCGCTGATCGACGTCCGTCTCGCCAGCGTAGATTGCATCCAGTTCCATCAAGCAGCGCAGCGTATGCACGTCGGCCGTCCAGCGATGGTAGAATTCGAACTGCACGAGGCAGTGCAGCCCGGCAAACTCGGGGACCAAGCGATACAGGAGGCCGTGCTCGCGAAGCGCGTTCAAAGTGCCGTAGACGCGACCGCCTTCGGTGAGCATCGCACGAAGGGCGCTACTGGCTTCCTCAGAAGCAGCGAGCGAAGGCGTCAATAGGTGGGCACGCTCGCGCACCAGCAAGGACAAGGCGCGGTCTGGGCGGGCTTCGTGG
>CAINSX010000004.1 GCA_903853185.1 uncultured Opitutia bacterium | reverse complement strand
AGACCGAGCCGCCTCGGCGGTGCGCCCAGATGCCGGCGGCGATGCCCAGGGCGGCGTGCGTGACGTTGTCCATGGGATGAACTTACGTGCCTCCGCCGCGGAAGGAAGTCGGACTTTGGTTTTTTCGGCCCGCGGCGCCAAGAGGCTGGAACCTGCCGCGTTTCCTTACGTCTAATAAGACACCCCCATGAGACTGCTCTTCTCCGCCTTGGCGCTGTGCGCCGCCGTCCTCGGTCATGCTGCCGATAAGGACTATCCCTTGGTCGACGCTCAGGAGGTCCGCGCCCGCGGCGGCCTGCCGAATTTCTTCCTCAAGGCCCAGACGACCGGCGCCGAGCTCAAGATCGGTTACCTTGGCGGTTCCATCACCGCCCAGAACGGCTGGCGCGTGCAGACCCTCGCTCATTTCAAGAAGGCCTACCCGCAGTCGACCTTTGCCGAGATCAACGCCGCGATCGGCGGCACCGGTTCAGACCTCGGCGTCTTCCGGGTGCAGCAGGATGTCCTTTCCAAGGGCCCGGACCTGCTCTTCGTCGAGTTCGCCGTGAACGACGGCGGCGCCGATCCGCAGCGGATCATCCGCTGCATGGAGGGCATCGTGCGCCAGACCTGGAAGGCCAATCCTAAGTGCGATATCTGCTTCGTCTACACCGTGACCGAAGCGCTTTCAGCTCCGATGCTTGAAGGCAAGTTGCAGCGCTCCGCGAGTGCGATGGAGAAGGTCGCTGACTTCTACGGCATCCCGACGATCACCCTCGGCATGGAAGTCGCCAAGCTGGCCAAGGCCGGCAAACTGCTCTGGCGCGCACCGCTGCCGAAGACCGATGCCGAAAAGGCCGCGCTCGGCGACAAGTTCGTTTTCGCCCCGGACAGCGTCCACCCGCATGATTCCACCGGCCATGTGCTCTACACGCAGGCTATTGTCCGTTCGCTGCCCGCCCTCGCCATCGCGAACAACGCGCCGACGCCGCACGTGAGCAACCTCGCCCTCGATCCGGCGAACTTCGACCGCGCGACGCTCGTGCCGATCACCGCCGCCAAGCTGTCGGACGGACTCCTCCCAGCGGACATGAAGACGGCTGATTACGCCAAGGGCTGGGCCAACCGACTGCCGGCGATGGTCCGCCTCACGCAGCCCGGCCAGAGCATCGAATTCAAGTTTAAGGGCACGCACTGCGCCGTCTACGACATCGTCGGCCCGGCTGGCGGCAAGGTCGCCGTCACGCTCGACGGCGGGAAGCCTTTCGTCGTCCAGCGCATTGACGCCTATTGCACCTACGCACGCCTGAGCAACTTCGTCGTCGGCACCGACCTTCCCGAAGGCGTGCATACGGTCCGTTTGGAGCTCTTGGCCGACCCGATCGACAAGGCTGCCGTCCTGGCCAAGAATAAGAACAAGATCGATAAGCCTGAACGCTTCGCCCCCCTGAACTTCTTCCCGGGCGCGCTGCTCATCCTTGGCGAACTTGTCCCATAAAAGGCCTCGACTCGACGCCCAGCCTTGACCGCCCCCTGACCCCCTCCAAAACTCCGCTTCCTCCCCAAATCACCCACACCACCATGCGTTTCGGCCTCAACACGTTCCTCTACGCCTCTCCGTTCACCAACGAGAGCGTTCACCTTTTCAAGAAGCTCAAGAACTGGGGCTTCCACACCGTCGAGATCCCGATCGAAGATCCGTCGCACACCGACCCGAAGTTCCTGAAGGCCGCCGCCGCCAGCGCCGGCATCGCCATCGGTTCCATCTGCGCCTGCATGGGCCCCGGTCGCGACCTGCGCGGTTCCGCCGCGGACCAGGCCGCCGGCCGTAAGTACATCATGGCGCTGATCGACCAGGCCGCCATCGCCGGCTGCCCGCGCATCATCGGCCCGCTCTATTCCGTCGTCGGCCTCATCGGCGCCCATGACGACAAGACCAAGGCCAAGCACTTCAAGCTCGTCGTCAAGAACCTCAAGGCCATCGGCAAGTACGCTCAGAAGAAGGGCATCGAGCTCGACATCGAGCCGCTGAACCGCTTCGAGACCGACTTCCTCAACACCTGCGACCAGGGTCTCCGTCTCGTCAAGGCGATCAACCTGCCCAATGTGAAGCTCCACCTCGACACGTTCCACATGAACATCGAGGAGAAGAACCAGGCCGCTGCCATCCTTAAGGCCGGTAAGCACCTCGGCCACTTCCACGCTTGCGGCACCGACCGCGGTACCCCGGGCGGCGACTCCCTCGACTGGAAGCCGATTGTCGGCGCCCTCAAGAAGATCGGCTACAAGCAGGACGTCGTCATCGAGTCCTTCACCACCGACGTCAAGGTGATCGCCCGTGCCGCCGCCATTTGGCGCGCCATGGAGCCGCACCGCGACGACATCGCCGTCAAGGGCCTGAAGAACCTGAACCGTTTCTTCGGAAAGCAGAAGTAATCCCGCACCTGAACCTCTCATGAAGCTCCTCACTCCCTTCCTCGCCCTCGCCGCGCTCTGCGCGTCGGTTTCCGCCGAGGACAAGTCCCTCTTCAATGGCAAGGACCTCACCGGCTGGAAGGGCCTGGATTTCTGGTCCGTCAAGGACGGCACCATCACCGGTCAGACGACCGCGGAGAAGCCGACCAAGGGCAACACGTTCCTCGTCTGGGAAGGCGAAGTCGCCGACTTCGAGCTCACGCTCCAGTACAAGATCGTCGACCTCGACGGAAAGTCCGAGAAGTTTGGTAACTCTGGTATCCAGTATCGTAGCAAAGTCGTCGACGAAGCAAAGTTCGTCGTCGCCGGCTACCAGGCTGATTTCGAATGCGGCAAGGGCTACTCGGGTATTCTTTACGAAGAGAAGGGTCGCGGCATCCTCGCCAAGCGAGGCGAGAAGGTCGTAATCCATGAAGGTAAGGACGAGAAGCACCCCAAGCTCGAGGTCACCGGTTCGCTCGGCAAGTCCGAGGATATCCAGGCCAAGATCAAGCCGGCCGACTGGAATGAATACCGCATCGTCGCCAAGGGCGGCCATCTCCAGCACTTCATCAATGGCGTCCAGACCGTCGATGTCACCGACGAGACCGCCGTGGGCGCCAAGAAGGGCGTCCTCGCCCTCCAGCTCCACGCCGGCACCGCGATGACCGTCCAGTTCAAGAATATCGTCCTCAAGGAAATCAAATAAGACCTCATGAAAAAATCCTTCCTCAGCCTCCTCCTCCTTTCGGCTGCGTTCGTCTCGGCCGCGGACAAGAAGAACGTCCTCCTTATCGCCGGTAAGCCGAGCCACGGCCCTGGTGAGCACGAGCATAACGCTGGCATCCAGCTTCTCGCCTCCGGCCTGAAGCAGGGCGCGGCCGACCTCGTGAACGTCGACGTCGCCCTCAACGGCGAATGGCCTTCCGACGAGCGCGTCGCCAAAGCCGACACGATCGTGATCTACTCCGATGGCGGTGGCGGCCACCCGGCCATCCCGCACCTCGATCAGCTCGCCAAGAAGATGGCCGCTGGTTGCGGCTTCGTCTGTCTCCACTACGCCGTCGAGCCTGCCTACGAAAGCGCCGGCTGGCTGAGCGTGGATGGCAAGCCTGTGAGCCCGCCTCCGGCTGGCCGTTCCTCCCAGGGTAAGGGCGCTCTCGAGTTCAAGGATTGGCTCGGTGGTTACTTCGAGTCCTTCTACTCCGTGAACCCGCACTGGGAAGCCGACTTCAAGTCGCTGCCCGATCACCCGGTCAGCCGCGGCGTGAAGCCTTTCGGTTCGAGCGACGAGTGGTATTTCAATATGCGTTTCCGTGATAACATGGAAGGCGTCACGCCGGTCCTCCAGGCCATCGCTCCGATCTCGACCATGAGCCGCAAGGATGGCGCGCATGAAGGCAATCCCGACGTCCGTAAGATGGTCGAGGAGAAGCAGCCTGCCGTCGTCGCTTGGGCGGTGAACCGCAAGGATGGCGGTCGTGGTTTCGGTTTCTGCGGCGGTCACTATCACGCCGGCTGGTCCATCGACAGCCAGCGCACCCTCGTCCTTAATGCGATCGTCTGGACCGCGAAGGCCGAAGTCCCTGCCGCTGGCATCGTCACGAAGTTCTCGGAAGAAGAGCTCAAGGCGAACCTCGATAAGAAGACCCCCCGCAAGCCGGCGACTAAGCCCGTCGAAAAGAAGAAGTAAGCGACCGTTAGGTCGTCTGATCAGGCCGGAGGTTCGCCTCCGGCCTTTTTCGTGCCCGGAAAAGCGGCGGGTCGTTTGACCTAGGGCGTCGCTTGGCAACCTTGGCGATATGTCCAAGCACTTCGCGATCATTGGCGGCACTTCTGGCATCGGCCGCGCGACCGTCGCGCAACTCCAGGCCGACGGCCATACGGTCCATGCGGCGTGTCGTTCGCCCGAGAAGCTCGCCGACCTCGAGATCGTCGCGCAGCCGTTCGACGCCACCGCGCCCGGACCCTTGACGTGGCCCGAGCGCCTCGACGGGTTCGTCTACTTTCCCGGCTCGATCTCCCTCAAGCCGTTCCATCGCCTGACCGCGGAGGATTTTCAGCGCGACCTTCAGGTGAACCTCTTCGGAGCCATCGCCGCTTTGCAGTCGGCGCTCCCCGCGCTCAAGGCCTCGGGTAATGCGTCCGTCGTACTCTTCTCCACCGTCGCCGTCGCGCAGGGTATGCCCATGCACGCCAGCATCGCCGCAGCCAAGGGGGCCGTCGAAGCGCTCGCGAAGAGCCTGGCCGCCGAGTGGGCGCCCGCGATCCGCGTGAATGTCATCGCGCCGTCGCTCACCGACACGCCGCTCGCCGGCGCGCTACTCAATTCGGACCTCAAGAAGGAAGCCGCCGCCAAGCGCCACCCATTGCAGCAGGTCGGCCGTTCCGAGGATATCGCCACGCTCGTCGCGCACCTTCTTTCCGGACACTCCCGTTTCATGACTGGTCAAGTCCTGCACGTGGACGGTGGCCTCTCGTCGGTGCGTACGTTCTGAAGTGGGCACAAAAAACCCGGGCGCCTCGCGGGCCCGGGTTTCGGAAGAGCTTTCGCTCCGCTTAGATCAACATCAGTGCCGGTTCTTCGAGGAGCTGCTTGAGCGCCTGGAGGAACTGGGCGGCGTTGGCGCCGTCAACCACGCGGTGGTCGCCCGAGAGACCGATCACCATGCGATGGCCGATGACCAGGCGATCCTGGGCGTCGACGACAGGCTTCTTGATGGTTGCGCCGACAGAGAGGATCGCGGCGTTGGGCACGTTGATGATACCGTAGAAACCGGTGACGCCGAACATGCCGAGGTTGGTGACCGTGAAGGTCGAGCCGGACATTTCGCTCGGCGTGAGCTTCTTCGAGCGGGCCTTGCCGATGAGGGCCTTGGCCTCGACGGCGATATCCTTGAGCGTCTTCGCGTGCGCGTCGCGGATGACTGGGGTGACCAGGCCGTCCTCGAGGGCGACGCCGAAGGAGAGGTGCACCGCGCCATGGGTGCGGATGCTCGTGCCGGCCCAGGAGGCGTTGACCGCGGGGACGCGGCGGAGGGCTTCGGCGGAGGCCTTCAGGATGAAGTCGTTGACCGAGAGCTTGATCGCGTCGGCGCCGGTTTCGGCGAGGCGCTTGTTCAGCGATTCGCGCATCGCCATCAGCGGGGCGGCGTCGACTTCGACCTCGAGGTAGAAGTGCGGGACGGTGATCTTCGACTCCAGGAGTCGGCGAGCGATGGTCTGGCGCATGCCGCCCACGGGGACGTCGGCGTCAGGCTGGATGCCCTTGCCGTCGGCGGGCGGAGCGACCGCGACGTTGAGCGGGCCGGAAGGAGCCGACGCGGCCGGAGCCGACGCGGCGGCGGCGACATCGCGACCCACGACGCGGCCACCGGGGCCAGAGCCGGAGAGCGCGGCGACGTTGAGTGCGGCTTTCTCCGCCATGCGCTTTGCGTAAGGCGAGGCCTTGGTGCGGGACGCGTCGGACTGCGGTGAGACAGAGCCGGAAGAAGCCGGGGCAGCGGGGACGCAGCTCACTTCGGCTTTCTCGGGAATCGTCGGGATGGCGGTCTTGGGAGCCTTAGGGGCCGGAGCGGCAGTGGGCTCAGGGGCGGCTTCGCCCTTCTTGCCGATGGCGCAGATCGGCGCGCCGACGGGCAGCTGCTGGCCGGCGGGGGCGTAGATCTTGAGGATCGTGCCCGGCACCGTGCAGGAAAGTTCCATCGTCGCCTTGTCGGTTTCGACTTCAGCCAGGATGTCGCCGAAGGCCACTACTTGGCCTTCCTTGATGTTCCATTTCACCAAAGTCCCCACCGACATCGTGTCGGAGAGCTTCGGCATATCGATAATTTCAGCCATCGGGTTTGAAAAGTAAGAGAGGGGGGTTTTAGGCGAGTACTTTGAGCGCTTCAGCGACGACGCGTTCGACGTTAGGCATCTGCAGGTCTTCCATGCGCTTGCAGTAGATCTGCGGAGCATCGATGGAGGACACGCGGTGGATCGGGGCGTCGAGTTCGTCGAACGCCTTCGACTGGATGAGGTAGGCCACCTGGGCGTCGACGCCGCAGAAGGGCTTGTTCTCTTCGACCAGCAGGGCGCGGTGCGTCTTGCGGACGGAGGCGAGGATCGTCTCCTCGTCGAGCGGGCGGATCGAGCGGAGGTCGACGACCTCGACGCTGACGCCGTGTTCCTTCTCAAGAATCTCGGCGGCCTTCAGGCTCGTGATCACGGCGCGGCCGTGGGCGACGATGGTGAGGTCAGTGCCCACGCGCTTCACGTCGGCGACGCCGAGCGGGACGATGTAGTCTTCATCCGGCACTTCGCCCTTATCGTTATAAAGGATGGTGTTCTCCATCACGTAGACCGGGTCGTTGTCGCGGATGGCGGCCTTCATCAGGCCCTTGGCGTCGTAGGGGGTGGCCGGGCAGACGACCTTAATGCCAGGGTGGGAGGCAAGGATGGCCTCGGGCGTGTGGGAGTGGGTGGCGCCGACGTTGGTGCCGCCGTTGGCCGGACCGCGGATGACGATCGGGCAATTGATGAGGCCGCCGGACATGTAGCGGATGTTGCCGGCGTTGTTCACGATCTGGTCGAACGCGACGTACGAGAAGGACCAGAACATCAGCTCCATCACGGGACGGATGCCGAGCATCGAGGCGCCGATACCGAGGCCGATGAAGCCGGCTTCCGAGATCGGGGTGTCGACGATGCGCTTCGGGCCAAACTCCTTGAGGAGGCCCTCGGTCACCTTATAGGCGCCGTTGAACTGGGCGACTTCTTCGCCCATGATGACGACCTTGTCGTCGCGCTTGAGTTCTTCGCGCATCGCGGCGCGGAGCGCCTCGCGGTAGGAAATGACAGCCATGACAGTGTGTGCGAAGAAGGATTATTCGAAGATGATGGTGCCGCGGCTCGTGGTCTTCGGCCCGCGGTTGTCCTCTTCCCAGTAGATGTGCTTGGTGATATCGGCGACGGTGGGGTCCGGCGATTCGTCGGCGAAGACGGCGGCCTTGTCGGCCTCGGCCATCGCGGCTTCATTGATCTGCAGGGAGAGTTCGGGGGTCAGGACTTTCTCGCGGAGGAGTTCCTGTTCGAAGGCGAGGACCGGGTCTTTCTTTTCGCGGTACTCCTTGATCTCTTCTTTATCGCGGTAGGTCTTGTCCGGGTCAGCCATCGAGTGGCCGAAGTAGCGGTAGGTGAAGATCTCGAGGACGGTCGGCTTGGATTCTTCGTGGGCGCGCTTGAGGGCGATAGCGGTCTTGGCGCGGACTTCGTAGACGTCGTGTCCGTTGATCACGTCCCAGGCCATGTTATAGCCTTCGGCGCGCTTCGCGAGGCAGCCGGGGTGGGCGGTCGAGCGCTCCTGAGAGGTGCCCATCGAGTAGCCATTGTTCTCGACGACGAAGATCACCGGGAGGTCCCAGAGGGAGGCCAGGTTGTAGGCTTCATGGACCGCGCCTTGGTTGACGGCGCCGTCGCCCATGTAGGCGAGGCAGCTACCCTTAAGGCCCAGATACTTGACGGCGTAGGCGAGGCCGGTGCCGAGCGGGGCTTGGCCGCCGACGATGCCGTGGCCACCCCAGTAGTTCTTATCGGGGGCAAAGTAGTGCATCGAGCCGCCCTTGCCTTGGGAGCAGCCGGTGACGCGGCCGGTAAGTTCGGCCATGCACTCGTTCATGCCCATGCCGACCATCAGGCCGTGTCCGTGGTCGCGGTAACCCGTGATAATATGGTCATGTTTGCCCAGCAGGGAGATCGTGCCGGCGGCGACGGCCTCCTGGCCGACGTAAAGGTGAAGGAACCCGCCGATCTTACCCTGCTGGTAGATGCGGATGCAGCGTTGCTCGAAATGGCGGATACGAGCCATTTTGGTGTAAAGGGCGATCTTCTCGGCCTTTGACAGGGATGCGTTGACCGGATCTTTGGCGTATTCCGAAGGACCGGCAGGGCGCTTCAGGGATTCCGGGTGGGTAAGGACAGCGGGCTTGGCCACGGTAGTTCGTTTGGGTTGATTGGAGGGGTCTGGCGGGGAAGGTCAAGCGTCCCCTCCCTTGGGCTCAATTTGCCTTGACCCGCCTTGCCGCCACCCTCCCTTTTCCTCTATCCTGCGTTCGTCTCAGGACAGACCCCTTATATGGAAGAAACCCACGAGGCTTTGGCCCGCGAATTCACCGTTCAGAACCGGATGGGCATCCACACCCGCCCGGCCGCCCAGATCGTCCGCCTAGCGAACCGCTATCCGGATGTCGAAATCACTGTTTCCAAGGATGAAGAGTCCGTGAACGGCAAGAGTATCATGGGGCTCATGATGCTGGCCGCCGGGCAGGGCTCGAAGCTTCGCTTCTCCGTCCGCGGCAAGGACGGCGCCGCTCTCCTCACGGAGATGGATGCGCTGTTCGCCCGCAAGTTCGACGAGTCCTGACCCTTACCCCCATGTACGCCCTCCTCGCCTCCCTGATCTTCGTCGCCGCCGGCGAGGTGGCGCCGCCGCCCCCTCCCGCTGTTCCGGATGCCGAGGTGGTGCGTTACCTTAAGCCCAACGAGTTGATCGAGTGGAACAGTGCCATGCGTATCAGCACGGCGGGTGAGACCCGCGCGAAGACTGGCCAGAGTATTCTCAAGACGAGCGGTGCCGCTGTCCCCGACAGCAAAGGACCCAAGGTCGGGGGGCTCACCGAGACGCCCGATCAAGCCAAGGCTCGGGCCCAGAAGATGATCGACGAAGGCAATTCGCAGATTCAGCAGGCCTTGCCTGTGCTGACACGTCTGCGCTCCGCCGCCGCTGCGCGCGTCGCCGAGAAGACCAAGCCGGTCACCTTTACTGTCGATGTACCCCCGGTCGCAGCGAATCTCGCCGTCGCCCATTCCGTCGTCCGCCTGCAGAAGCAGGCTCGTGATCTGGGTTACGCCAAGGTGCATTTCATCGGTTCAATCAGCCTTCTGGGCGATGGTAAGCTTAACCGTCCGGAGGACCTCACCGCCGATATCCGCTCCGCCTGGAACAAGGCCGACGACAAGTCGCTCGCGGCTATTCCGGCCGAAGGCTACTCCTATATTCCCGGCGTTGATAAAGGCTCGCCGTCGCTCTCTAAGGGGCTCCCCGCCGCCACCGCTCCCAAGCAGGTCGCCGTCGTCTGGGCTGAATTTTACGCCGCGCCTTCGGCTGGTGCTCGCGGCCTGCTGTTCCTTCGTCTGGCGGATGCCTACAGCATGCACCTCGTCGCTTCGGAGATCGCCTTCACTGAACTTGGTTCCGTGATCGCTCCGGTCGGCACCTGTCAGGTCTCGTTGCGCGACGACCGCAGTTTCCTTCCTCGCCTCAGCGAAGGCGGCGACTGGGTCCTCGGCTTCGATCGTGCGAGCGATCCGCTCGGCTCGGCCCTGCTGGCGCATCTTTCCGTCACGCAGAGTAAGGTCGGCGTCGCTGCCGCACCGTATGTCGTGATTGTCGCCGGCGGTGGCCCCGCTTCGTCGGAAGGCGTCCGCGCAAAGTGGCGCGCCATCACGATTCCGGCCACGGTTCCTGCCGGGTCGCTGGCCTTTCAGGTCACGAGTATTCCGACCAGCGGAGAAAGCGTGTCGGTCGGTCAGTTGACCTTGAAGGTCGTGCTTCCTGCCGCGACGAAGTGATTAGTCCTGCGCCTTACGCGCGGCCTTCATCTCGGTCGTCGTCGTGCGCTTGAGCTTCTTCACTTTGGCGGCGGTCAGCAGCTGGTGCGGGCGCGTCATGCGGTCGATGAACAGGACGCCTTGGCAATGGTCGTGCTCATGCTGGACGCAGCGGGCGAGCAGGCCGGCGCATTCGAGGATGTGCGGAGCGCCGTCGGCATCGCGGTAGCGGACGATCGCGCGTTCGACGCGTTCGACGTCGCCGGTGATGCCGGGAAAGGAGAGGCAGCCTTCGGTGTAGATATCAGCTTCTCCCGGCGGCACGGTCACCGTCGCATTGGCGAGGAGCATCGGCATGATGTCCTCAGGCTGGCGGGCTTTGCCGTCGAGCACCGGGAGGAAATCTTCGTCATGGACGTTTATGACGAAGAGCTGCAAGGAAAGGCCGATCTGCGGGGCCGCCAGGCCGATGCCTTTGGCGGTCTTCATCGCGCTCAACATCGCATCGCCGAGCGAAAGCAGGGCGGGGCCGAACTCCTTTACGGGGTCACCCTTGGCCCGGAGAATTGGGTCGCCGTAGGAGCGGATGGTGAATTCGGCCATGGCTTCTGGTTACCTTTTCGCAGCGTCCGTGAAAGCGAAATCGTTCAGTCTTTCGGACTGAAGTCGCCTTTTTCGCAGCGTCGCACGAAGGCTTCCGTGCGCTTGCGGATGCGGTCCCATTTCTCGCGGAGCCCCTGCGTCTCGTCGGCGGTGATGCGGTGGTCTTCGATGGCGTCGGCGACGTCGGCGATGAGCAGGCCAAATTCGCGGACGAGGGCATTGGCGGCCTTGTCGAGGTTGCCGTTCGGGGCTTCGCCTTCAATCGGTGTGAACTGGCCGCCGGCGCGATGCGCGAGCCAGTCCACGATACGGGTGTCGCCGGTGAGCTCGATCAGCAGGGCGGTGCGGTGGAGCGGATTCGGCTGACCGCTCCCTTTTTCGGCCGGCTCGCGCCACTTGTAGAGCATCGAGGCGGAAACCCCGAGAGACTTGGCAATCTCGCCATGTTTGCCGGCTTTATTTTCGCCCGCCTTAAGGAGAGCGTCCTGCAGGACATGATGAGCTTCCTTGACTGGGGTGCGACGTGGGGCGGGCGGTTTCTTGGCCATGCGCGAGAATAGGGCGGGGGCCGCTCGGCTCGCAAGCGTCAGGCGAAGATTATAGGTTTTTAGTCTTATTGTAAGGCGGACGGCCCAGAAAAGATTGGAAAGTGGTCGTGGTATTCGCATGGTTCTCGCCATGATACTTTCCGCCGCTTCCCCTGAGGAGGTCTCCCTGGTCCTGCCGATTGGCCTCTTGGTCGCCGGCCTCGTCCTGATCGGTGCGGAGTTCTTCCTTCCGACGGTCGTGCTCGGCTTCCTTGGTGCCGGCATCTCCTTCGCCGGCATCTATCTATCGGCCGCTGCTGGTGCGACGACTTGTGCGGTATTCTGCGTCGTCTTCCTGGCCGTCCTGACGCTCGAGTTCTTCGCTTTCCGTCGCCTCCTGCCGCAGACCGCCATCGGTCGTTCGATGATCAACGTCAGCAGCAACGAGGGAGCCGCCGTGCCCGCCGCCGCCGGTTACGCGGTCTATGTCGGCAAGACCGGCAAGGCCGTCACGGTCCTCGCTCCTTCCGGCACCGTCGAAATCGATGGCACCCTGGTCGAAGCCTTTTCCCTCGACGGTTTCGTCGAACGTAGCGCCCTCGTCATCGTCACCGAGGCCGGTTCTGGCCGCGTGACTGTCCGCCGCTCGCGCTGATCTTTCCTCCATGCCCGAAAATATGTCCAACGTTATTCTCATCGTGGCCGCAGGCGCTCTGCTGCTGCTCGTCCTCTTCCTCTTGTCCTTCCTCGCCGTCTGGGTGCGCGCGCGCCTCGCTGGCGCCGAGGTTGGTCTCTTCGACCTCGTCGGCATGCGTCTCCGTGGCGTGCCTTACACCGTGATTGTCGACGCCAAGATCGCCGCCACTAAGGCTGGCCTCTCCGTCGACGTCGAGAAGATCGACGCCCACTACCTCGCCGGCGGCAATATCGTCCAGACCGTCCAGGCGCTTATCGCCGCCCAGAAAGCTGGCCTGCATCTCGATTGGAACCGCGCCTGCGCAATCGACATCGCGACCCGCGGCACGAATAAGTCCGTGCTCGAGGCCGTGCTCACCTCCGTCAGCCCCAAGGTCATCGACGTGCCTAATCCGGCCAGCGGCCGTACCACGATCGACGCCGTCGCCAAGGATGGCATCCAGGTGAAGGTGAAGGCCCGCGTGACCGTCCGCACCAATCTCGACCGTTTCGTCGGCGGCGCGCAGGAAGAGACCATCATCGCGCGCGTCGGCGAAGGCATTGTCACCACGATCGGCTCCTCCGAGAGCTACAAGGTCGTCCTCGAGAACCCCGATCGCATCTCCAAGACCGTCCTCGAGCGCGGTCTCGACGCCAACACCGCGTATGAGATCATGTCCATCGACATCGCCGACGTCGACGTGGGCGACAATATTGGCGCTATGCTCCAGGAGGCGCAGGCCAACGCCAACAAGAACATGGCCCAGGCCCAAGCCGAAATCCGCCGCGCTGCCGCCGTCGCGCTCGAACAGGAAATGCGCGCCCGGGTCGAAGAAATGCGTGCACGCGTGGTCGAAGCCGAGGCTCAGATTCCGCAGGCCCTCGCCGATGCGCTGCGTTCTGGCCGTATGGGGTACATGGATTTCCAGCGTCTGGAAAATCTCCGTTCCGACACCGAGATGCGGAAGGGCATCGCTGGTGACGGACCTGCACCCGGCGCTAAGGCCTGAGCATGGAAGGGGCGCTCGTCATCAAGGCCGTCATCGCCCTGGTCGCTTTCGCGGCCTGGGTGATTGGCAAGATGAAGGGTCAGGCTCTGCCGGCCCCGATGGCCGCGGCGCCTCCGCCCGTGGCGCGTCGCACCCGCCGCGTCCGCAATGCGGTCGTACCCCCGACGGTCTCCGCCGCGCCGGCGCCGGCTACGCCGGTCTCTGTTGCCGCGCCGCATCTCGACGCCTCATCTCTTGTGGTCACTCGCCCAGCTCGCGCGCTTCCGCGCACCCAATTCCGCGGCTCCGCCGCGCTCCGACAGGCAGTCGTCGCCCGCGAAGTGCTCGGCCTCCCGTTGTCGTTGCGTCCGCCGCGTTTCTGATCAGCGCCGCGGCGCGAAGATCCGCGCGGCTAGGTAAGGGAGCGCGCAACACAGGACGATACCGGCGCCTGACGGTACGGCCGGAGCATAGTAAGAAAGATAGAGACCGCCCACGCCGCCGAGGAGAGCGCAGCCAGCGCCCCAGGCCATGACCTGTGGCACGGTGCGTCCGAGGAGCACGCCCGTCGCGGCAGGGATGACGAAGAGGGCGGTCGTAAGCAGCGCGCCGACCAGGCGGACGCACGCGACCGAGCCCAGCGCGACGAGCACGAGCAGCACGACGCGCATGAGCGCGGGCCGCGCGCCGAGCAAGGCGGCGTATTCTTCGTCGAAGGACGCCAGCTCGAGCTCCTTGTGCAAGGCGCGGAGCCCAGACAGCACGATCACGCCGGTGACGCCGATGACTAGGAGGTCTTCGCTGCCCACGGAGACCACGCTGCCGAAGAGCAGCCCCGCGAAGTCCCGCCACGAGTTGGCCTGTTGCATGAGTGCGATCCCCGCCGCGAACATCACGGAGAGCATCACGCCGACGGCGCTGTCTTCGCTCGTGCCTTTGCGCGAGGCCAGCCAGGCCGCGCCCGCGGCGGTCAGCAACGCGGCGAGGAGCGCGCCGAGGTAAGGAGAGAATCCCAGGAGAAGGGCTCCGACGACACCTGGTAGGATCGAGTGCGTGAGCGCGGTGCTGACGAACGCCATGCGGCGGAGTACGACATACGCGCCGAGGCAAGCACAGGTCGTCCCGCTGAGCATGACGGCGACGAGGGCGCGCACGAAGAACGGTTCCGACAGCGGCTGCAGGAGGAGGTCAAGCATGGCGGTGGTCGTGACCTGAGCAGGCGTGACGCGTGGTGACGGTGCCATCGCGCATCTCAAGGATACGGTCGAAGCGTCCGAGGTCGGCGGGGTCATGCGTGGCCATCACGACGGTAAAGGCCGAGCCTTCCTCAAAGAGGAAGCGGTCGATGATCTCGCGGCTCGGTTGGTCAAGGGCCGCGTAGGGTTCGTCGAGCAGGAGGATCTCGGCCCCCTGGACGACGGCCCGGGCGATGAGCGCGCGTTGCAGCTGGCCGCCGGAGAGCGTGTGGACCGGTCGCTCCGCGAGTTCGGTCAATCCCAGACGCGCAAGCGCGAGGTCGACGGCTTCGTCGCCGTGGCGGCATTCCTCGAACCATCCGTGGTGAGCATAGGTGCCCATCTGAATCAGCCGGCGGAGCTTGAGGGGAAAGTTTTCGGCCAGCTGCGGACGCTGGGCGAGGTAGGCGATGCGACTGCGGCCGAGGCGCGGGGCCTCTCCGGCGATGAGCACTTGGCCGGAGCGGATCGGTGTGAGTCCGGCGAGCACCCTGAGCAGGGTTGATTTGCCGGAACCGTTGGGGCCGATGAGCGCGGTCCGGCATCCGCAGGGAATCTCGAAGGTGGCGTCGTGGAAGGCGACCGGTCCGTCGGGGCGGGCGGCGGCGGTGAGTTGTTTGGCTGCGACGGCGATGCCTGGGCAGCCGGGCTTCTCCTTATGTGCGTAAGGAATGACTGGCAGGACGGCGAAGATCGCGTCGCTGAGATGGCGAGAGAGGGTGGCGATGGCTCGGCTCATTTTGCGAGGAGGGCCTGATGTAGGCGCTTACCGTTGGTGAGCATCATTGAAGACCAAGTGTCACCGGGTTGGCCGGCTGGCTCGAGGTATTCGAAGGAGAGGGAGAGCGGGGGCGGGAGGCCGGCATCTTCGGTCAGCCTTCGGGCGAAGGCATCGTTCTGGCCTTGGTCCGTGACGACTAGGCGGACTTTCTGCTTACGGATTATGGTGAGCAGTTCGGAGAAGTGGCGGGCGGATGGGTCGGCCGATTCCGCAGAGCCTCCGGAGAGAATCGTTCCGGCCACCGTCAGGCCGTAGTGGTCGGCAAACAAATCAAGGTTGGCGTGATGGGAGACTAAGGAACGGTTCTCCGGCTTGATCTCGTCGAAAAGCTTCCGGAGCTCAGAATCGACGGCCTCAATTTCTTTAAGATATTGAAGGTAAGCGACTTGAGTATTAATTTTGCCACTGGCTTTATCCAATCTTTCCGCCAGGGCCTTTACCATGATCTTCACCCTGGCGGGGTCGGTCCACGCGTGAGGATTGGGCGGCCGATTTAGGTGATTCGGAACGCCGTTATAATCATTAAGCCAAAGGATGGTGTCCGAGCGCTGGTTGGCCTTACCCCAGGCTGCGAGCCAGGGCTCAAATTCTGGACTCATGGCGACGATCAAGGTCGCCCGGCGGAGGGCTTTAGCGTGGCGCGGGCTGAGCTGAAAGCCGTGGGCTTCGCTGCGTGGAGGAATAATGTTAATTTTCTCAAAGCTCTCCCCTCCAATGGTTTGCACCCAATCATGGATGACTGTAAAACTAGAGACGACGACGGGTTTTTCTTGCGCGAGGGCTTGCCCGACGAACGAAGGAGTCGCGGAGAAGATCAGGACTGCAAGGAGACGAAGCACGAAAATTAAGCCTCAGCGCCTTCTGCTCTAGATGCAAGAAGTTTGCATTTAACAAATGTTCCCAACCTTGCGGTTTTTGCGTTTGCCTATGCTCCAGCCCCGCAACAGATTTCTCCTCCCCATGCCCCAAGCACGTGCTGTTTATGCCAGCCTAATGGCTTTCTGCCTGTCCGTATCCTTCGTTTTTGCGCAGGCGACCAAGACTGAGGGCGGCACGCCCTCGGGCAAAAGCCCGGTAGTCGTGCGTGCCGTCCACTTCGACCCCGTCAAAATCGGCGGCCAGAAGAACGAGTGGATTCGCATGCAGGTCGAGCTTCAGGCCGTTTTTAACCCCGAGACCAAGCTCGCCGCAGAAGACAAGGCCGGCAAGAAGGCCGCCAACAACAAGTGGGTCGATAAGGTCAAGGTGACCGTGACCCAGATTTTTAAGCCCCTCAGCGCGAAAGATGCTTCGGAGTTCTCTTATTACCGCGCCGGCGCAACCGTCCTGACGATGGAAGTGGGTGCTCCTCGTTCCGTTTACTTCTACCTCCCTGGGGATATCGTGAAGCGTGACCGCCTCAAGATGCAGCCTGACTTCTACTATGTGCAGCTCGATGTCGGCGGCACCGAAGTCCCGCTCTTCAGCGAAGCCGGCAAGCTAACCCCGGACATGATCGCCGCCGTGCACAAGCAGATTGCCACTAAGAAGGAGTTCGACGGTGCCCGTGACCTCGCCGACCGCGGCGTCTCCGCCAACGCGGGCATGCTTCGTCCGCAGTTCATGGTGCCATACGCCATTTTCGACACTCTGCCGCAGGGTTCGCCTTCCCCCGAATTCATCCGGGAAGACGGCGCCCGCTAATCCCCCTCCACTCCCCGTTTTCGTATGAGCCAGAAGAAGGCCACCATCGTCAATCTTGCCGCATCGAATGTCTCGGTGTCCCAGTTTTCCGTCGAAGCGGGAAGCCTGGTGCTTGAGCAGTTCTTCGTCGAAGAGATCGCTCCCGGCCTGACCGGCGACGACGAGTGGTTGAATGCGGCGATCGCCGCCCTGGCCAGCCTGGTCAACGCACATGATCTTAAAGGTCGCGTCACCGTCATCGCGCCCGCTTTCCTGCTCTTACAGAAGCCGCTCAAGGTTCCGCAGGTCGAACGTGCCCGTCAGGCCCAGATTGTCGCCTTCGAGGCCCAAAACGCCATTCCTTATCCGCTCAACGAAGTCATCTGGGATAGCCAGCTGATGGCCTCGGACGGCGTCGAAGCGGAAGTCCTCCTCTTCGCTCTCCGCACCGAGATCGCGACTAAGATCGCGAACATGGTCACCTCGACCGGCCTTCGTCCGATGTCGATCCAGGCCGCCCCGCTGCTCGACAGTCAGGCTTTCCGTCTCGCTGGCGGTTCCGCCGCCGAGGAAGTCCTCATCATTAACGTCGGTGCCCGCTCGACCACGCTCAGCTTTGTCGGCCCCAGCGGCGTCAACATCCAGTCGGCCACCAACATCGGCGGCAACCTCCTCACGCAGGGCGTCTCCGACAACACCGGCCAGCCTTTCGTCGTCTCCGAAGCCATCAAGGTCGGTTATTTCTCCGGTGTCGTCCAGCTGGCCGAGTCTGACCCGCAGGTCGCCATCCTTCAGGCCAACTCGCAGACTTTCATCCGCCGCCTTGCGCAGGACATTAATCGTCGTCTGATCAATGTGCGCCGCGGCGCCAATGGTCGCCAGCCCGCCCGCATCCTCGTCACCGGCCGCGGCTCCCAGGTCCCTGGACTCTCCGAGCAGCTCTGCGAGACGCTGCGCCTCCCAGTCGAAGTCTTCGATCCCTCCTCGGTCATCACTCCTGGCGCCGGCATCAACCCCGAGCAGCTCGAGCGTGCTAAGTACCAGATCACCGAAGTCATCGGTGAAGCCGCCCGCCTCACCCTTCCTCAGCCGATTGGCGTCAACCTGATCCCGCGCGACATCGCTTCGCAGCAGGCCTTCGACGCGCGCAAGCCTCGTCTGGTCGTCGCCGCGTTGCTCGCCGCCGCCGCGCCTTTCTGCGTCTGGCTCGCCTTTGCTTCCGCCGAAGGATGGAACCATGACCAAGTCGTCATCATCCAGGGCCGTCAGGCCGAACTTTCCAGCCGCCGTAACGCCATCGAGGAATCCCGCAAGAAGGCCGGCGAACTTTCCGCCAAGACCAAGGAGATTGAACAAGTCGTCCTCAACCGCTCGAACTGGCCCGCCTTCCTTGGCGACCTCCAGTCGCGCGTCGGCACACTCAAGAATACGTGGATCGAAGAGATGCATGTGAAGTACGAGACGCTCCCGGCCGCCCCGGCCGTTGATGGTCAGCCAGCGCCCGCTCCGGTAGTGGTAACCAAGGTCGTCATCTCCGTCCGCTTCCTCTTCGCCGAAGTCCCCTTCGATGTTAAGCAGTACCGCTCGCAGGCGGAGAAGGCCCATATCGGCCGTCTGCTCGCCGTCGTCCGCAAGTCTCCTTATGTCAGCTCCGTCCCGGAGAACGAAATCATCGTCACCGACCAGACCATGAAGGCTGCCGATAACAAGACCGAGATTCGGATGACCCCTAAGGCCACCCTCACCCTCGT
>CAINSX010000003.1 GCA_903853185.1 uncultured Opitutia bacterium | reverse complement strand
CCACTCGGTGGCCATACCATCTCCGCGCGGTGCGACGAGCAGGCGAACGATGGCGTCCGTCAGCGTATTACGGCCAAGCAGGCCGCCCAGCGGAGCCGACCAGCGGGCAGAGGTCGCGTCAGCGCCGAGCATGAGGCGGGTCGGGTCAAGGCCGAGGCGCGGACAGGCGAGAGCGAGGCGATCGAGATGATCACCGAGGCAGGCGAGGCGACCTGCGCGCACGGCGAACGTCTCGAAGAGCGACGGGCCCGGGACCAAGGCCGAAACCTCCGCGCCATCAGGCAACGTAACCCACTCGCCTTGGCGCCAGCCGATCATGGGTGGAGACCCGCCCGCGCGGCGGCGAGCAAGGGAGCCTGGGCTTTACGCAGGCTCTCGGCATATTCGCAAGTCGGCACCGAGTCGGCGACGATGCCGGCACCGGCCTGAACGAACGTGCGACCGTCGGCGGACCACAAGGAGCGGATGATGATGTTGAGGCAGAGGTCGCCTGAGGCGCCGATCCAACCGAGCGAGCCCGTATAGAAACCGCGGGCGACTGGTTCGAGCTCGGCGATGACCTGCATCGTGCGGACCTTCGGTGCGCCCGTGATCGTTCCACCTGGGAAGAGGGCGCGAATGACGTCGGCCGGACCGGCGGAAGCCTGCAACTGGCCTTCGACCTGCGAGACGAGATGCATCACGTGCGAATACCGCTCGACCGCCATGAACTCCGGTACGTGGACGGTGCCCGGGCGCGAGACACGGCCGACGTCGTTGCGGAGCAAGTCGACCAACATCAGGTGTTCTGCCTTCTCCTTCGTGTCGCCGGAAAGTTCCTGGGCCCACGCGAGGTCGGCGGATTCATCGGCACCACGCGGACGGGTGCCGGCGATGGGGCGCGAGGTGATCTTGCCGGCGGAGACTTCGACCAGCAGCTCCGGCGAGCCGCAGACCAACGTCGCGCCCGGAAGCCGCACGAGACCCATGTAGGGAGACGGATTGGCCGAGCGAAGGACTTCGTAGGCGCGGAGCGGGTCGATCGGCGCGACTTCAAGCCGCGTGGAGAGATTGACCTGATACGTATCGCCCGCGGCGATGTACGCCTGGCAACGCTCGACCGCACGGACGAAGGCCGGCTCGTCGAGAGACTGCGCGATCGGCACGGCGGGCCCTGAAGGCGGCGGCAAGGTCGGCGCGGCTTGAGCACAAGCGGCGTCCCAGCGAGCGGCGAGGTCGAGCGCGCGGGCGCGGGCGGCACGGAGCGCGGAGTTCGGCGAACCGACCGGGCAGAGCACCACCACGGTCAGCTCGCGCTTCACGGCGTCGAAGACGCACGCCTCGTAGGCCTCGAGGAAGGATGCGAGCGGGGCGCGGACATCGGCAGGCGCGGACTTCACCGGCTCGAATTGCGCGGCGAGCTCGTAGCCCAGAAGGGCAATCAGGCCGCCTTGGAAAGCGGGCCAGCCGGCGAGACGCGGGGCGCGGACTTCGCGCGACCAGCGACGCAGGTGGTCGAGCGGCTGCTCGGAGGCTTCCTCGTGGGCGCCATCGGCGGCGTGCATGACTACGCGTCCGTCGGCGAAGAAGACCGTCGCGCGCGCGGCGGCCGGCACCGCGATCGTGAAGCTGCCGGACCGGCCGCTCTCCAACACTGCGTGGTGTCGGCCCGTGAAAAAACCTTCCCAGGAAAGCGGCAGCCGGTCGGCGCGGAAGCGCGCGAGGTAAGGCAGGTGCGTCCAGCCTGGGCCAGCGGCGGTCCAGTCGGCGGCCGTGACTTCCGCGAGGATAACCGGGATCTCACTCATCGGCGAAGTTCAGCTTGTAGCCGGAGAAATCCGGACCCGCGAGGATCTTGCCGACTTGTTCGGCCGTGAGCCCGTAGACATGGAGTTCCTGGCGTGAGCCCTTGGAAACCACCGTGATGCGGAGGCCGCCGCCGAGTTTCATCACCTTGATCGAAAGCGTGCTCGCGCGGACGCGGGCGCTGATGACACCGCGGGAGACGCGGCCATGCCGTTCGAGGGCTTCGGCCACGGGACGAGCGGCATCCGTCAGCGACGTATGCGACCCGGCCCTGCCCCGCCCTTTGGCCATCTTCAGGCGATCTCCCAGTTGTAAGGATGGGAGGAAAGGAATTCGCAGCCCTTCTTCGTCACCACCACGCAGTCCTCGAAACGGCAGCCGCCGATACCAGGATAATAGAGGCCCGGCTCGACCGTGACCGCGTTGCCAGCCAAGAGCGGGTGAGGGTTACGCGTCGAGAGCGCGGGGTCTTCGTGGATGTCGTAGCCGAGCCCGTGGCCCGTGCCATGGAAGAAGCCCACGTAGACGCCCTTCACGAGGCCCGTCTTGTAGCCGAGTGACTTGAAATATTCCTGCACGACCGTGTGGACCTTGGCGCCCGTCACGCCGGCGCGGATGGCCTTGATCGCACGACGTTGGGATTCGAGTACCGCGTGGACCATCTTGCGCTGCTTCGCGTTGGCCTTCCCCTTGAGGTAGGTACGGGTCAT
>CAINSX010000002.1 GCA_903853185.1 uncultured Opitutia bacterium | reverse complement strand
GCCTGGACGGACGAGCAGTTCCTCGCCCATTTCAAGGGCACGCCGGTCGAACGCCTCGGGCTCGCCCGCTGGCGCCGCAACGCGCTCACGGTCTTGGGTAACGTCGGCGAGCGTGCCGACCTTCCCGCCGCTGAGGCGCTCCTCGGGTCCGCCGATCCGATGGTCGCGGAACACGCTGCCTGGTCCGTCGCTCGTCTGCGCACCCGCTGAACCTACGGGTTGCCTCGGCCGACTGGGTTGTCCTAATGGATGGCGTGACCCTCGCCCAAGCCTACTACGCGCTCGCCGCCTTCCTCCTCCTGGCTGGCTGGCTCATCGTCACCGACGCGCCGGTCCTGCGTTCTTTCCGTCGCTCGAAGACCGCCACGTATTTTCTCGGCCTCGTCGCCATCGCCTGGTTTGGCTGGTGGCTGATGAACATTCCTGAAGCCGATCTCGCCGGCCTGCCGCGCATGCCAGTGGTCGCCGGCTTCATCGGCGCCAGCTTGCTGACGTTTATTTATATGCCGGACTTCCTGTCGGTCCGCGCACTGGGAGTCATTATGCTCTTCCTCGCGCGCCACGCCTTGGATGCCGGCTATCGCCAGCTTCCTTATAGCTTGCTCGATGCCTCGGTGAGCTACGGCGTGCTCATCCTCTTCGGCTTCTGGTGGGCCTGCTCGCCGCCGGTCTTCTGCCGCCAGTGTGACTGGGTCCTCGCCACAGAGGGTCGCCGCAAGGTTGTCGGCGGCCTGAGCCTCCTGCTGGCCATCGCGTGCGTCGTCCAGTCCTTCCGCCTCGCGTGAGCCGCGCCCTGCTCATTGTCGTCTCGGGTCCTGCCGGCAGCGGCAAGACCACGCTCTGTTCCCGGCTGACGGAAGCCTATCCTCAAGCGATCCGTCGGGTGATCACTTGTACGACCCGCGCCCCACGCGCCGGCGAGACCGACGGCGTGGACTACCATTTCCTGACGCGCAGCAGCTTCGAGCAACAGGTCGCCTCCGGCGTCTTCCTCGAGCACGCTACCGTGCACGGCAATCTTTACGGCCCGCGGGCGGCCGACGTGGCCACTCACCTGGGTGCCGGTTTCGATGCGCTGTTGAATGTCGACGTCCAAGGTGCCGCCACGATCCGCGCCAAGGGCGCCGCTGACCCTCGCCTCGCTGCCGCGCTCGTCACGGTCTTCATCCGCGTGAGTGATCACGCCGAACTGCTTCGGCGTCTCACTGGCCGCGGCACCGACCCGGCTGATGAGATCGCCCGTCGCGTCGCCGCCGCCGAAGAGGAGATCCGCCACGCGGGCTCCTACCAGCACGTGATTGAGAGCGGTAGCCGCGAAGCCGACTTCACCGCCCTGCAAAGCATCTACCTTGCCGAGAAGGCCCGTCGCCCATGATGGAGAAGAATGACATCGCATCCGTCCTCGACGAGATCGCCACGTTCATGGAGCTGACCGGGGAGAACCCGTTCAAGATCCGTGCGTACTCGGCCGGCGCTCGCATCCTCGAGAATATGACCGAGGACCTCGGCGAGCTCATCGATAGCGGCAAGCTCGCCGATATCCCGGGCCTGGGCGAAGCACTGGTCGACAAGATTACGACGCTCCGTCGCGACGGCGTCCTGCCTTTTCACCAGAAGCTCAAGGCTTCCATCCCCGCCGGACTTCTCGAGGTGATGCAGAT
>CAINSX010000001.1 GCA_903853185.1 uncultured Opitutia bacterium | reverse complement strand
GGAGGTGCATGGGCTTCCAGACGGGGCGGGCTTCGATATTCTCGGCTTCGAGCGCGAGACGCACCTGCTCACGCGTGACGCCGGCGATCTTGGGATCGATGGTGAGGCAAGTGAGCCAGTGGGTCGACTGTCCCCATGAGGCTTCGGGCTGCATGGTCACGCCAGGGAGCGCCTTGAAGGCTTCGGCGTAGGCTTTGAAGTGCGCCCGACGACGCGACACCTTGCCGGAAAGACGGGTCAGCTGGCCAAGTCCGATGCTGGCCGAAATATTGCTGAGGCGGTAGTTATAGCCGATGGTCGAATGCTGATAATGCGGAGCGGTATCGCGCGCCTGGGTCGCGAGGAAGCGCGCTTGCTTAGCCAATTCGGCATCATCGGTGACGAGCATGCCGCCGCCGCCGGTGGTGATGATCTTGTTGCCATTGAAGGAATGGATGCCGAACAGGCCAAACGAGCCGGGAGAGGCTTCGCCATAGGTCGCACCGAGCGCCTCGGCGGCGTCTTCGATGAGTTTCACGCCGTGTTTATCGCAACAAGCTTTGATGGGGGCGATATCGGCCGACTGGCCATAAAGATGCACGAGGACGAGGGCCTTGGGCGTCTTGCCGGCCTTGGCTTTCTGCTCGATGACCGAGCACGCGAGCGCGGAATCCATGTTCCAGCTGCGTTCTTCCGAATCGATGAAGACGGGCTTGGCCCCAAGATAGGTGATGGGCGCGGCGGACGCGATGAAGGTCAAAGACGAACACAGGACTTCATCTCCGGGTCCGACGCCAGCGAGACGGAGGGCGAGATGGAGCGCGGCAGTGCCGGACGAGACGGCGACGGCATGTTTCGAGCCGACAAGTGCGGCGAAATCCGCCTCAAAGGCATCGAGATTCGGGCCAGCCGGAGCGATCCAGTTGGATTGGAAAGCTTCCAGGACGAGTTCAATTTCCGCCCCACCCACATCTGGAGGGGATAGGTAGAGTCTGTTTGGATTCATAAAGGGGTAAATTATTTAGGTGACGGGTGACGGCCACCGGGGCATCGGCTTTTCAGGTTTCGGCTTTTCGGCCTGCAGCAATCAGGGATCGGGCGCCAGCTGCCGATACCTGATTAGCTGTTACCCGAGGGGCTGATTCCCGAAAGGCTGACTTCCAGGGGGCCGTCACCTGTCACCGTTTGTTAAACTTTATAGTTAGTGCGATTGCCTCAGGTGACGGGTGACGGCCACCTGGGCATCGGCTTTTCAGGTTTCGGCTATTCGGCCTTCAGCAATCGGGGGGCGGCCATCAGGGGTGCACCTACCTGAGTGGTGTTAAGTTATCAGGGGTTGAGCCTTAGCGGTCTGCGATGGATTTGGCAGTTTGGCTTGAGACTATCTGAGCATGAATAAACCTTTTCAGCCGCTACGTGTACTCGAATTAGCGAAACAGACCGCGGAGGATATTTATTTGCTGACGGGCGATCGTAGATTTGAGCGCGAAGCTACTTTAAAGACCCAGCTTCGTCGCGCTGTTTTGTCCGTACCAAGCAACATAGCCGAAGGAGAAGGACGACGCTACTCACAGGAAGGCATTCGCTTCTTCAAGATTGCCATCGCCTCTGCCGAAGAGGCCAAGATTCAGCTGTCTTTAGCCTTACGCATCGGGATTGTTCCTCCAGATAAGGCAAACAAGGCGGTGGGCGACCTGTCGTCCGTATGTCGTATGCTTAACAAACTAATATCTAGCCGAAATACTCGTGGCACGAAACTCGAGTGACGCCGATGGCTGATACCAGATAGCCGAAGGCCGAACAGCCGTCTCCCGGATGGCCGACTTCCCGGGGGCCGGCACCCGTCACCTTGTTGTTGCTATACCCGACGGCCGAGACCTGGGACCCGAAAATGCGTTGGTTGGCTTACTTCCAAGGGCTGTCTTTATAAATCCCCAGCTTGCTAAGCTCATTCCACAACCCCGCATTCGCTGGATCCGCAATCAACTCCTCGATCCGGGAATTAGATGATATTCGGATAAACATCTGCTCATTCTTCTGATTAATTCCATAGGCCCGGATATCTTTCCAGACGAGGGGCAGGCGTTCGAGACGGCCGATGATTCCATTCCGCCAACCAGCCTGCTGATCTTCATAACGATTCGGTTCGCCGTTCACGAG